>DATNGX010000308.1:0-2876 GCA_035605755.1 Candidatus Krumholzibacteriia bacterium | reverse complement strand
CGTCGGCGAGCCGGGCATTACGCTGATCAAGGATGTCGGGAACGATCAGGGACGCCAGGTGCGCATCACGCTGGCGCGTTCGCCGCTGGATGACGGCAGCGCCGCGCTTCCCGTCACCGAATACCAGGCGTGGCGTCGCATCCTGCCGCTGCCTTCGGGATTGTCGTCGCGCAGCAGCGGTCCGCAAACCCTTCCGTCCGGCACGTGGGAGTATGTGTCGTCGATTCCGGCGAGCAATCTCGCGACGTACCGTATGGTGACGACGACTCTCGCGGACTCGACGGTTTCGCTCGGGATGTATCGCACCAAGTTCTTCATCCGCGCGGCCACCGCGAATCCATCCATCTTCTACGATTCGCCCGTCGACAGCGGATACTCGCTCGACAATCTGGCGCCATCGATACCGTCCAACTTCGTTCTCAACAACAGCGACCTGTCATGGGACAAGTCGGGCGCGGGTGACTTCGACTACTTTTCGGTGTACGGATCGAACACGGACACGTTCGGCTCCGCCTCGCTCATCGATTACACCGTGTCACCCGGCATGAACGTGAGCTCGAGTCCATTCACCTACTACTGGGTGACCGCCACCGACTTCTCCGGGAACGAAGGCAAGCCGGCCAAGGCGCGCTCGACCACCGGTGTCGGTGATGGAACCGTTCCGCGCGTGCTCAGCGTGTCGGCGTATCCGAACCCGTTCAACCCTGAGACCACGGTGCGCTACACCCTTCCCGGGCGCGCACATGTGCGCATCGACATCTACGATTTGCGTGGTGAGCGTGTGGCAACGCTTGTCGATCGCGATCAGGATGCCGGCGCGTTCACCGTGACGTGGCGGGGCCGCGACGATCGCGGCACGAGCGTGGGTTCGGGCGTGTACTTTGCAAAGCTCTCCACGGCGAGCGGCGAGCGCACCTACAAACTCACGCTCCTCAAATAATTCGCACACCTGCAATCCACCAAGAGGAAGACCTGGCGCCAGTCGAGAAACCGGCGCCAGGTCCATTGTGGGGGCTGACTCGACGAGTGCTAGCTCGTCTTTTTCTGGTAATCCGTGTTCGTCACCGTGAGGCCCATCTGCCTGGCCGGCGTATCGAGCCGCACCCTGGCGGGATAACTCGTGCCGTCCGGCAGCGACGCCATGTCGACATTCATCGTCACCGCATCCCTGGCGGTCGCGAGAAAACTGTTCACGGCAACATTCAGGACCTCGTGTGACTGCGGATTCACTTCCACCACCATTTCGTCGCCGGGCTTCTCGTAGTCCTTGAAGCTCAGCTTCACGCGGTGTCCGGCCTCAATGACATCGGTCGTCATTCTTCCGGCCTGCCAGGCCTTGCGCAGCCGGGCCGGATCGGGCGGCACGTACGAGCGCATCAGCGCCACGGCGCTGTGCTCGTACGCCTGCACCTCGGCCTTCTCCGCGGTGGGAGCCGCCCCGTGCACGCCGTTCATCTGCGCATTGGCCGGCACGGGCTCGGGTGTCCGCACCAGCTTTCCCGATGCGTCGTACACACAGGAATTCATCAACGTCGACTTGTCTTCACCGTTGTGTCTGACGACGACGGTTTCCTTCCAGTGATATCCGCGCAGATTGTGACGACTTTGCTCGAGGCTCTGCCGAACGGCGGCAAAGTTCTCGTCAGTCGGCGTGCTCGATACCGCAGCGTGACTGGGAACTGCAGCACTCTTGACGGGCGCGGCGGATTTCGCCGCGTGCGCGCTACTGGTGGTGGACGTCGAAGACTTCGCGGGTGTGCTCGTGCTCGACGCGTGGGTGGTGGTGGTGATCACCAGCGCAACCGCGCCGGCGAACAACGGAATACAACGTGTGAGTTTCATGACTGAGCATCCTCCTTCGTCCAGCACTTGTCGCGCGAAACGCAGCGGGAGGCTGGACTGCTCTATGTGCAAGAACACGCGACCCGAAAAACGGTTCCAGAAACTTTGCAGATGAAAACTTGGTGAGAAACTGCCCACTGCGGGTGGTGGGACGGCGTCGCGTCACTCAATCGATGGTGGTGGAGTGGACGCGAACCAGCGGGCCGCGTCGTTCGAAACGCAGGTAGAGACATGGGTGCAGCGCCGAAGCTTCGTCCTGGTTCTTGACGGCGACCATTTTCCAGTCGGGACGTTTCAGAGCAAATACATCGCGCATGAAACCGGGTTGCATGGGCCAGCCTTCCACGGCACAGGTTCTGAGCACGTGCTCCTGGTCGAGCCGCTCGGTCACGAGGTCTTCGAGTATC
This sequence comes from Candidatus Krumholzibacteriia bacterium, assembly GCA_035605755.1. Classification (GTDB taxonomy): domain Bacteria; phylum Krumholzibacteriota; class Krumholzibacteriia; order WVZY01; family JAKEHA01; genus JAKEHA01. The sequence continues at coordinate 627 of DATNGX010000308.1, read as the reverse complement.
AGATAGTTTGCTTTGATGCGTCGAAAGCGTTCGTCGCTCTCTTTGACGGCGGCCATCTCTCCCAACACGATCACCAGGGCGGCGGCAATCACGGCGGCACGCACCTGCTTACGCCAGCGCACCATCTCCCACAGTCCCCCGAGCAGGGTCACGATGCAAAGACACGCTCCGATGGAAGACAGATAGTAGTAGCGGTCGTGGGTGAGCCATTCGGTGTGAAGAAACCGGATTCGGAACGGTGCCACCGGCAGGAGCGCGATCAACAACCATGCGATGGCGAAGACGACCTCGCGTCCGCGCTTGAGCGCAATACCGGCCGTGACGAGCGCCGCGACCACGGGCAGCGCGAGAACTTCCGGCCACAGCGCATGGGTGGGAACCGCGATGTTGCGACCCACGTGCAACAGACTGGCAAGGCTCCATGGATAGACCTGGTAGAGCAGGCCGCCGGCCAGATTGCGAAGCACATGCGGGCCCGGTCCCCAGTTGGGCTGGGCGAGATGCTGCATGACGGCGGTGCGCACCACCACGTACGCAAGCGTGACCACCGCGAAGGCCGTGAGCGTGGCGCGATCGGGAAGCATGTCGCCGCGCGGGCGCCGGTACCACGCGACAAGCGCCACCAGG
>DATNGX010000307.1:0-3103 GCA_035605755.1 Candidatus Krumholzibacteriia bacterium | reverse complement strand
CGGATCGATCGAATCGATCACGCGCTCGCCTTCGATGCGCACGCGCGCGCCCTGTTCTTCGTACTGGGTGCGCCCGGGAAAGAGAAACGAGGGATAGAGCCGCGTGAAACTGACGATGTGGGGTTGGTGTCCTTCCGCCGTCATGGTGGCGGAGAGCATCTGGGTGAAGTGGCTGATGCCGCCGCGGTAGGGGTACGCGGGGCCCACCAGGCAGATTCTCATCGGTTGGCTTCGGTGCGCGCGAGAGCCCGCGGCGCCGACGCGCCGCGCACGTCATACTCCTTGAACGCGAACACCGTATCGCGCGCACTGCGCGCGGAGATGAGCTCGGCCAGAAGGCCGATGGAGAGCACCTGAATCGACACGATCACGAGCACGAATCCCGCCAGCATGATGGGCCGCACGTGCAGGCCCTTCCCCATCATCCATTCCACCAGGAAAAATAGCTGGGGCAGAAGGCCGAGGATGAAAAGCACCACCGCAATACGCCCGAAGAAGTGCAGCGGATTGAGCGCGCGCCGGGTGACGAACATGGTCGTCATGAGGTCGAAGAAACCGTTCAGGAAGCGGCGTGCGCCGTACTTGCTCTGCCCGTACTTGCGCTTGTAGTGCTTGACCGGAATTTCGTCGACGCGAAAACCCTCCCACGCCGCGAGCGCGGGAATGAAGCGGTGCAATTCACCGTAGACGTGGATCGCTTCGGTCACGTCCTTGCGGTACATCTTGAGCCCGCAGTTGAAGTCGTGGAGCTTGAGGCCGGTGGCGAGCGACGTCACTTTGTTGAACACGCGCGACGGCATGGTCTTGGAGACGGGATCCTGCCGGTTGGATTTCCAGCCCGAAACCAGATCGGCGCCGCTCTCGATCTTGCGCAGGAGCGCGGGAATTTCCGCGGGGTCGTCCTGCAGGTCGCCATCCATGGTGACCACGTAATCGCCGTTGGCGGCGTGAAAGCCGACGTTGAGCGCGGCGGACTTGCCCTGGTTGCGGCGGAAGGAAATGATACCGACGTTGGGCGAGCGGTCGCGCAGTGTGCGCAGCACCGCGACCGTGCGGTCGGTGCTGCCGTCATCGACAAAGATGTACTCGTAGTCGAACTTCATCTCGCGCATGACGGTCTCGAGCTTTTCGAAGAGCTCGGGCAGGCTTTCCTGCTCGTTGTAGCACGGGATGACGACGGAGATCTTCACGGGGTCTAATTTCCCACGCCGCGGCGTTGCGCGTCCAGCCATTCTGCTTCGCGCGCAATCCCCTCCTCGATGCCGATCTTGGGGGCATAGCCCAGCTCGCGCGCGGCCAGCGCGATGTCGGCCATGGTGTGCATGACGTCGCCCTTCTGGGTCTCGCTGAAGCGCGCATCCGGCGTGCGGCCGGTGACGCGGCCCATCAGATCGATCACGGTGTTGAGCGTTACGCGGCTGCCACCGCCGATGTTGAAAATGGTTTCGTTGCCGCGATAGTCCGCCGCCGCCAGGTTGGCGACCACGGCATCGGTGACAAAGGTAAAGTCGCGTGTCTGCGTGCCCGAGCCGTACACCTCGATGGGCTCACCCTGCAGCATGGCGCGAAGGAAGCGATGAAACGCCATATCGGGACGCTGGCGCGGGCCGTACACGGTGAAGTAGCGCAGCGCGGCCACCGCCAGTCCGTGGTTGGCTGCATAGAGCAGACACAGGTTCTCGCCCGCGAGCTTGGTCACGCCGTACGGTGAATTGGGCCGCGTGGGATGATCCTCGCGCATGGGAAGGTGCGCGGTCTGTCCGTACACCGAGCTCGAGCTCGAGTACACCAGGCGCGCGCCGCTCGACTTCATCGCTTCACACAGCATCTGCGTCGCGCGCACGTTCTGTTCGATGTACGTCTCGAAGTCGGTGCCCCAGCTCATGCGCACGCCGGGCTGCGCGGCGAGATGGAAGACAACACCCGCACCCGACAGGGCGCGCTTCAGGTCCATGCGGGTGAGGGATTCCTCGACCAGACGAAATTTGGGATGGTTGAGAAGTAGAGAGAGGTTCGCCCGTTTTTGAGCGACATCGTAGTAATCCGTGAAGCAGTCAATCCCGAGCACATCGTCGCCGCGCGCCACCAGCGCTTCGCAGATGTGCGAGCCGATGAAGCCCGCCGCTCCGGTGACCACCATGCGGTTCGCCATGCCGCGCAGCCTCTACTTCTTCTGCGCAGCCGAGAGCTGCTTTTCGAAGTTCTCGAGCGCGGCGCGCCCTTCCGCATCGTCGGGATGGCGCTTGAGCCAGTCGTTCATGTAGGCGCGTGCGCGCTCCACCTGGCCCGCGCGCGCCGCCAGCTCGAAGGCCATGGCACTCAGGTCCTTGGCGTCGGGCTCGTTCTTGTAGATGGGATCGATGAGGTCGAGCGCTTCATTGTACTTGCCCATGCGCTCGTAGATGCTGGCGAGCCGGTACATGAGCGATTGGTCGCCGGGCGTCTGCTTCAGTTGGTTCACGTAGAACTGCACGGCACCGGCGGTGTCACCTGCATCCATGCGGTAATAGCCGAGCAGCTGCACCGGCGGCTCCAGCTGCGGCGAAATCTGGTTCGCGATCTCCATGTACTTCAACGCCGTGGCGTAATCCTTGGCGTCGTGCTTCGCGTAGGACAACTGCACGAAGGCGGCCGAGTAGTTCTGGATCAGATGTTCGACGAACGACGGCAGGAAGATGGTCTTGTCGCGCTTCCAGTCCTTGGTGAGGATGCCGTCGTACTTGTACTCCTTGGTGACGCAATTCTCCACGCCGGGCACGTTGATCATGTACTCGCCCTTGCGCGGCACCACCTTGTACGCCAGTCCGTTCATCTCGAGGATGTCGCGGTACGGTGCAAATTTCGCGGGCGGAATGGTGACGGCGAAATACACCGGCCGCTTGAACAGGTTGGTGCGCAGGATGTGGTCGACGGCCATGTCGGCAACCAGCACCCAGCCGTCCTTGGACGGCAGCGGCTGCAGGCGGTCGATTTCTTCGTCGGTCCATGTGATGGGAACGGGCAAGGCGCGTTCGGCCGACTGCGGCAGCTCGCCCGTGACCGGTGTTCGATTCACGATCGGCGGGCGGTTGTCGCGGCACTGCTTGATGTACCACGGCGTGTT
>DATNGX010000306.1:0-3181 GCA_035605755.1 Candidatus Krumholzibacteriia bacterium | reverse complement strand
CGGCGCAATCTGAACGGCGCTGTGTTCGCGTCGCTGCTCCTGGTGCTGGGTGCCGCCGACTATTACCGCGTGGACAGGTTCATCCTGCACCCCGAGACTTTCCTGAAGCACGACGGTTACCGGATTCTGCACGACAAGCGGGAAACGGAACGCTTCAAGACACCCGACGAGATGATCGCGTTTCTCCAGAAGCAACCCCAGCCGTTCCGCGTGCTTCCCGTCGACGGGCCGCAGCCCCAGCCCGCGGCCGACGGTTCGGCGCCGATTTCATTCGAGCAGCAGGGGCTGTTTGCCACCAATCGCTTCATGGTGTTCGACATCGGATCGGTGGGCGGCTACCACCCGGCCAAGCTCCAGGATTACGAAGAATTCATTCGCGCGCTCAAGTTCTCGCTGGAGAACGGGCGTCTCGATCTGGCCAACATGATGAACGCGCGTTATATCGTGGCGGGCGTGCGCCTGCCCGACACGCCGTCCTTGAAGGCGGTGTGGGTGGGCCGCGACTACAACAACGACGCGCGCGCCATCTACGAAAACACGGGCGCGTTCCCGCGCGCGTGGATCGCCGGCGCGTATCGCGTGGAGAAAGCGGACGAAGCGCTGGCGGTGATGGCGAATGGCGAGGTCGATCTTCGTCACACGGTCATGCTGGAGAAGAAGCCGTCGGTGGAGCCGGTGCCCGGCGACAGCGCGGTGGTGAGCGTGGGGAAGATTGCCGCGAAGGAAGCGTCCTTCGCGGTGACCCTGGACCGGCCCGGAGTGCTTGTCGTGGGCGAAGTCTACTATAAGGACTGGAAGGCCACCGTCGACGGGCAGCCCGCGGAGATCCTCAGGGCCAACCACGTGCTGCGCGCGGTGGCCCTGCCCGCGGGCAAGCACGACGTGATTTTCAAATACGATTCGTCGGTCGTGAAAGAGGGCGCAACCGTCTCGATCGTGACCTTCATCGTCACCCTGGTGGCATGTCTGGTGGCGGCGCTGTGGCGCCGCGGGGGAGCGGCGTGGAATCGCTCGTCGTAATTCCCACCTACAACGAGCGCGCCAACATCGAGCGCATCGTGGAGGAAGTGCTGTCGCTTCCGATCGACATCCACGTGCTGGTGGTGGACGACAGCTCGCCCGACGGCACGGGCACCTTCGTGGAAGCATGGTCGAAACGCGAGCCGCGCGTCCACGTGCTGCACCGTCCCGGAAAGCTCGGCCTCGGCGGCGCCTACATCGCCGGCTTCAAGTGGGCGCTCGCGCACCCGGAACTGCGCTACATCTTCGAGATGGACGCCGACTTCTCGCATGATCCGCGCGCCATACCGCGTTTTCTCGAGCTCATTCCCGAGGCCGACCTCGTGGTGGGCTCGCGCTACGTGAAGGGCGTGACGGTGGTGAACTGGCCGCTTTCGCGCCTGGTGCTCAGCATCACCGCCAACGTGTACACGCGCATCATCACGGGCATGCCGCTCCACGACGCCACCGCGGGCTTCAAGTGTTTTCGCCGTGAGGTGCTGGAGGCGCTGCCGCTCGACCGCGTCAAGAGCGACGGCTATTCGTTCCAGATCGAGATGCACTTCCACGTGTGGAAACGGAAGTTCCGCATCATTGAAATGCCCATCATTTTCACCGACCGCCTGGTGGGGCAGTCGAAGATGTCCCGTCGCATCGTGTGGGAAGCCGCCTTTATGGTGTGGAAGCTGCGCATCGCATCCATGCTCGGAAGAATTCCGTGACCGTTTCCATCATCATCGTCACGTACAACAGTGCACGCGTAATCGGGGCTTGCCTCGAATCGCTTGCGGCTGAATGCGCCTCCGGGCTGGCAGAGGCAATCGTGGTGGATAACGCGAGCGCCGATGATTCCGTTCGCGTCGTGCGAGATCGTTTCCCCTGGGCCACTGTGATCGAAAGTGGTGACAATCTCGGTTACTCGAAAGGCGTGAACCTCGGCATCCAGAGCGCGCGCGGGCGCTTTCTGCTCATTCTGAACCCCGACACCGTCGTGCGCCGCGGCACGCTGCGCCGGTTGATCGACTTCGTGGAGAAGACGCCGGATGCCGGCATCGTGGGACCCAAGCTCGTCTTCCACGACGGCACCGTGCAGCTCTCCTGCCGGCGCTTTTACACGTTCCGCGTGCTGATCATGCGCCGTACGCCGCTGGGAAAGATTGTCAAGAATTCGAAAGCGGTGAGCGATCACCTCATGCTCGACTTCGACCACAACACCACGCGCGAGGTGGACTGGCTTCTGGGCGCAGCCATGTTCGTGCGCCGGGAAGCGGTGGACAACGTGGGCATGATGGACGAGCGCTTCTTTCTATATTTCGAGGACGTGGACTGGTGCTACCGCATGAAGCAGCGCGGCCTCAAGGTGTACTACCTGGCCGATGCGGTCATCGAGCACGGCTACAAGCGCGAGAGCGCACAGGCGGTGTTGAACCGCTCCTTCGCGGCCCACCTGGTGAGCCTGTTCCGCTACTACGAGAAGTGGAACCCGGTGTTCTATTTTCTCAAGCGCTACCGCGAAGTGCTGAAGGTGACGTTGTTCCTGCTCCTCGACCTGCTTGCGTTCAACGCGGCGTTTTTTGCGGCGTACGGGTTGCGCGTGCTGCTCGCCGACGTCTTTACCAATCCGATCTTTTCGGTGCGCGCCTACCATCGCTTCCTTTTCTTCGAGAACCTGCTGTTCGTGTTCACGTTCGCGTTCATCGGCCTGTACCGCATCCGTCGCGAGACGCGGGTGGCGGAAGAGCTCTTCACGATCACGCGCGCCATCGTGGTCGCGTCGGTGCTCCTGATGACGAGCACGTACCTGAGCCAGATCCGCACCTACTCGCGCATGGTGGTCGTCTTCATGGTGCCGTTCGCGATTCTGTTCGACGGGCTCCTGCGTGCCGGTGTGCGCCGTCTGCACCGCCGGCTGCTTGCATACAAGGTGGACTTGAAGCGCGCGTGCGTGGTGGGTCCGCGCGATGCCGCGCGCGAAATCGAGGCGCGGCTCATGAAAGACGACGCGCTCGGTTTCGACGTGGTGGGCGTGGTCGACACGGCGGGGCAGAGCGACGGCATTCTGACCGGCACGCTGGGGCCGGTGGAGAACATCGAGCGCATCGTGGAGCGCTATCGCATCCAGCATGTGGTGGTGCTGCCGCACGCGGTGGGCGACGAGCTGCTCGCCGAACTGGTGGCGCTG
>DATNGX010000305.1:0-6894 GCA_035605755.1 Candidatus Krumholzibacteriia bacterium | reverse complement strand
CCGCTGCCCACGCGCATCGTGATCGGCATCTCCGATTTCCTGCGCGGCTACTGGTGGGCGCTGGGCGCGGGCGTGGCCGGCGCGATCGTCGGCTTCAAGCGTTACTACGCCACCTCGGCGGGCCGCTACTCCTGCGACAAGCTGATGCTCAAGGTGCCGGTGTTGGGCAACGTGGTGCGCAAGGGCTCGGTGGCGCGCTTCACGCGCACGCTCGGCACACTCATCTCGAGCGGCGTTCCCATTCTGCAGGGACTCGAAATCACGGCCAAGACGGCGGGCAACATGGTGGTCGAGAAGGCAGTCATGGCCACGCGCGAAAGCATCAGCCAGGGCAACACCATTTCCGAGCCGCTCAAGGAATGCGGCGTGTTCCCGCCCATGGTGACATCGATGATCGCGGTGGGCGAACAGACCGGCGCCCTCGACGAGATGCTCGACAAGATTGCGTCTTTCTATGACAGCGAAGTGGACACCGCGGTGGAAGCACTCACCGCCATCATTGAACCGGTCATGATCGTCGTCATGGGTGTGGTCGTCGGCGGCATGCTGATCGCCATGTACCTGCCGATGTTCAAGCTCGTGACCGTGGTCGGCAACGGCTAGTCAGTGAACGGCGGCGTGGTGAATCCCAACGCCGGGGCGAAGGATCCCCGCCGCGCACTCGACCGCTTCCTCCTGTTGCGGACGATCGTCGCCTGCCTCGTGGTCGGGGCAGGCGTCACGATCGTGGCGCTGACGGAGAACACGTTCGACGCCAAGCCGCTCTACCTCCTGCTCGCGGTGAGCGCGGTGGTGGGAACGATCGCGCTGACCTTGACGCGCGCAGGAATGTCGCCGCGGCGGGTTTCGTGGGGCGTGGTGGTGGCGGACATCGGATTTGCGGCGGGAATCGTCTATTACAGCGGCGGAGTGTCGGGACAGTTCACCACCGTGTTCTGTCTCACCATTGCCGCGGCAGCGTTTCTTCTGGAGATGCCCGGCGGGCTGGTGAGCGGCGTTCTGTCGTCCTTGTGCTTCATCGCCTTTCAGCTTCTCGAAGCGTGGGCCGTGATCTCGCCGCCGGGGAAGAGTGAGTTGCCGCAGCCGCACGTGGGCGGGCTCATCGACGCGTACATGCACGCGTCCATGTTTCTGCTCGTGGGCACGGTGGGCGGGTATCTGGCCGACCGGATCAAGCTCAAGGGACGTGCGCTGCAGCACGCCGAGTCGGCGCTGGAACAGCTGCGCATCGATACGAATTACATCCTGGAGAACATGTCGAGCGGTGTGCTGGTGGTGGACATCGACGGCCGCGTGCTCACCATGAACGCGGCGGCCGAGGAGATTCTCGAGCTGCGCAAGGACGATGTGCTCACCCATCACGTCGACATCGCGCTGGGGTTGCGCGCACCGGATCTGGCACTCGAGCTGGTGCAATCGCTGGCCAGCGAGCGGCCGCGGCGCCGGCACGAAATATCGGGCCATTCGCGCGCGGGCGTGTACCGGCCCATGGGCATCAGCATCTCGCCGCTCACGGACGGGGCCCAACGACGACGCGGCGTGATCGCCGTGTTCCAGGACCTGACCGAAGTGCACGAGATGCGCGAGCGCGTACGCAAGGCGGACCGTCTCGCGGCGGTGGGTGAGCTCTCGGCGGGTATCGCGCACGAATTGCGCAACCCCCTGGCGTCGATCAGCGGATCGATCGAGATGCTCTACCACGAGCTGGCCCTGGACGGAGAGAACAAGCGCCTGATGGAGCTCATCATGCGCGAGTCGGACCGGCTGGACCGGATCATTTCCGACTTCCTGGAGTTTGCGAGATTGCGCACACCGCGTCGCATCCCGTCGAAGCTGGCGCGGTGTCTCGAAGATGTGGTCACCCTGGTGAAGCAGAACACGGAAAAGAGCGAGGGCGTCACCATTCGTACCGTGTTCGAGCCGTCGCTCTCCGACGTGTGGATGGACGACGAGCAGATGCGCCAGGTGTTCATGACGCTGGCGGTCAACGCGTGCGAGGCGATGGAGAACAAAGGCACGCTGGAGATCACCGCCGAACGGGCCGGCGAGCAGAAACTGCGCGTGTCCTTCAAGGACAGCGGCCCGGGCATCGACCCGGAGGGACTGGAGCGGATGTTCGAGCCGTTCTTCACCACCAAGGATGGCGGCACCGGCCTCGGGCTCGCGATGGCGAACAAGATCGTGACGGCGCACGGCGGATCCATCGAGTTCCGCAACGCCGACCGCGGGGCAGTGTTTACGATCGTTTTGCCGGTGGGATCACCGGCGCGTGAGAAGACCGAAGCCGCGGAGAGCGTCCTCGCGGCGAGTGACTAGAAACAAGAGAAGGGGCATTCCATGGCGGTAGAACGGATCCTGGTCGTCGATGATGAGAAGAGCATGTGCCAGTTCCTTTCCATCATGTTGCGGAAGGAAGGGTACGACATCACGACGGTGAGCACGGGCAAGAAAGCCGTGGAGGAAGTGGCCGCGTCCAAGTTCGACGTGGTTCTCACCGACATCAAGATGGCGGGCATGGACGGCATGGAAGTGCTGCGCGAGATCAAGCGTCTCGACCCCACCATGCCGGTGGTGATCATGACCGCGTACGCGTCGCAGAAGACCGCCATCGAGGCGGTGAACCAGGGCGCGTTCCACTACCTCATCAAGCACGCCAAGAACGACGAGATCAAGATGGTGGTGCGCAATGCACTCGACATGAAGCGTGTGCGCACCGAGAACGTGCTGCTCAAAAAGCAGCTCAGGAAGACCAGCGATCTGCGCACTATGATCGGCAAGAGCGAGGAGATGCAGCGCATCTACCACCTGGTCGACAAGGTCGCCGATACGGAAAGCACCATCCTGGTTTACGGCGAGAGCGGCACCGGCAAGGAGCTCATCGCGCGGGCGATTCATTTCCGCTCGTCGCGTGCCAGCGGCCCGTTCGTGAGCATCAACTGCGGTGCGCTTCCGGAGAGTCTCCTCGAGAGCGAGCTCTTCGGCCACGTGAAAGGATCCTTCACGGGTGCCATTCGCGACAAGGAAGGATTGTTCAAGGTAGCGCAGGGCGGCACCTTCTTCCTGGATGAGATCGGCGAGACGTCTCCGACCATTCAGGTGAAGCTTCTGCGCGTGCTGCAGGAGCGCGAGGTGATCCCCGTCGGCGGCACCAATCCCATCAAGGTGGACGTGCGCCTGGTGGCGGCCACCAACGCGGACCTGGAGAAGGCCATCAAGCAGGAACGCTTCCGCGCCGATCTGTATTATCGCCTGAACGTGATTCCGGTCCACCTGCCGCCCTTGCGCCGCCGGCGCGACGACGTTCCGCTGCTCGTCCAGCACTTCCTGAAGAAGTACAACGACGATCTGCCGCAGGAGCGCCAGAAGGGAATCACGCGCGACGCCATGGAAATCCTGGTCAACTACGACTGGCCGGGCAACGTGCGCGAGCTGGAGAACGTGATCGAGCGCGCGACCATTCTCGAGGAAACCTCCCAGATCACGGTGGAATCGCTCCCCGAGAAGATCCGCCAGCGCGAGAACAGCACCAACTCACTGATCACGGAGCGCGCCCAGGTGACCCTGGACGAGCTCGAGCGCGAATACCTGATCAAAGTGCTGACAGACACCAACTGGCAGAAAAAGAAAGCCAGCCAGATTCTGGGCATCAACGCGTCCACGTTGTACCGCAAGATCCAGCGTTACGGACTCGACAAGATGGACTCGAACCCGACCGAGGTGCTCGTCGACACCGAGTAGCGCCCGCCAGGGGTGCGAACGAACCCGACGGGGTGCTGGTCGGTTCCGGCCAGCACCCCGTTCTTTTGCCGCCAATTACAAAATTGGATGCATTTCGCGAAGGGGCAGGTGTGGCGGACGTCTCAGATTGCACCTGCGAATCGAACTGGGCAGCATTGTCCGCCTCGCCGCTGTGGCTCCCCGGAGCGAAGCGCGTAAACGTCGCAAGGAACAAAGAGATAGAACACGCGCACGGATTGGCACTTGGCACACGCCTTGCCATACGCAATGGCAGGATCGATAGAACGGTCCGGATGGAACAACATCTCTCTAGCGCAACAGCTAAATAGGAGGTTGCAATGCGTAACAAGGGTTTTACACTCATCGAGCTGATGATCGTGGTTGTGATCATCGGTATTCTCGCGGCTATCGCGATTCCGAACTTCATCAACATGCAGTCGCGCGCGAAGGAAGCTTCGTGCAAGTCGAACTGCCACACGACGCAGCTGGCCGCCGAGGACTTCTCGGTCCAGAATGACGGCGTGTATTCGACGGACGTTGCCGGCGACACCACGCCGGGCGGTCTGACTCTTCAGGACCTGCTCCCGAAGGGCGGCACGCTCCTGCCGAATCCGTTCACGAAGGCAGCCACCGAGCCCCAGGACGGCACGGGTCTCGCGATCGCCGGCGCGACGGGTTACCTGGGCCAGGACAGCGGCACGGGTGCCATCGACAGCTACACGATCGAGGGCTACGGCAAGGACACGACCGTCATCCTGACGTTGTCGAGCGGCCAGTAGACCATCGCATCAGCGCGAATCAACGGGGCGGGGTCCGCAAGGTCCTCGCCCCGATTCGTTTTCTGGAATGAACCCTGCAATAGCTTCCGTGTAACCGGGACTGTGACAAGAAACTAACCATGCCGATTCTCGAGCTGCATTCCATCCACAAGACCTTCCGCCGTGGCTTTTGGGGCGTGCGGACGCCGGTCTTGAAGGGCGTCGACCTCGCCATCGAAGAGGGCGAGGTGTACGGATTCCTGGGCCACAACGGCGCGGGAAAATCGACCACCATGAAGATCATTCTGGGTCTTCTGCGTCCGGACCAGGGGCATACCGTTGTCTTCGGCGAAGTGGGAAGCAGCGCCCGGACGCGCGCGCGCACCGGCTACCTCGGCGAGGAAGTCGGTCTCTATCCCAATTTGAACGCGATGGAAACGCTGCTCCTCGCGGGAGAGCTGTTCCGGCTACCCAGGAAGATTGCGCACGAGCGCGCGCAGGCCTTGATCGAGCAGGTCGGCCTGGCGCACGCGCGCGATCGCAAAACCAAACAGTATTCGAAGGGCATGCGCCAGCGCCTCGGCCTGGCGACGGCGCTCGTCAACGATCCCGAATTGCTCATTCTGGACGAGCCCTACAGCGGGCTCGATCCCATCGGACGCCGCCAGCTGCGCGAGCTCATCCTCTCGCTCAAGGCGCAGGGCAAGACCATCATGATGAGCTCGCACATCGTGCCCGATGTGGAAGCGGTGTGCGACAAGGTCGGCATTCTGTCCGACGGCGTCATTGCACGCGTGCTGGATTTGAACGCGGCGCGTACACAGAACAGCGGCGAGGTGGAAGTCGTCATCACCGGCGACGAAGCGCGCCGCATGGTCGCTCGCGAATTCGCCGAGCGCCAGCTCCACGCCAACGATTCGATTTGTATCGTGCGCTGTACCAACGACCACCGTTTGAAGGCCCTCGTCAACGATGTCTATGCGGCGAACGGCCGCATCCTCGAAGTCAAACCGCTGCGCAGCGGTCTCGAGGACGTGTTCGTCGATGTGGTGGGAACGCGCAACGGCAACGGCAAGCAACACACGGCATCCAACACCCAGGTCATGCTCGAACCCGAGCTCTCGAGGCGCTGATCCATGTCCGCCATCTACACGCTCGCCCGCCACACGCTGCGCACGTATCTCCAGGAGAAGATCCTGCTGGTCGTGCTCGTGTTCGGCGCCCTGCTCATGATCTCGTCATACGTGCTCTCGCCGCTGGCGGTGGGCGCGCAACAGAAGATCGTCGTCGATATCGGGCTCGCCGCGGTGTCGATATTCACCGTGGTGCTGATCGTGCTGCTCGGCGCGGGCTCGTTTCATCTCGAAAAGGAGCGCGGCATTCTGCGCGCGCTCTTGTCCAAGCCGATCTCGCGCGTGGACTTCATTCTCGGCAAGTATCTGGGCACCTTTGCCGTGGCGTTCATGGTCATCGTGTTGATGGCGGCGCTGCACATGGTCGTGCTCACGCTGTGCGGATCCAAAATTACGCCGCAGATGCTGTGGGCCGTGTACGTAACGATTCTGGAAGCCGGCCTGGTGACCGCGCTCCTGACGCTGTTCTCATGCTTCACGTCGCCGGTGCTCGGCTCTTTCTTTACCGTGGCATGCGTGGTGTGCGGGCATTTCAGCTCCGACCTCCTGCAGTTCGCGACCCGCTTCAGCGGCGGCGCGGCGAACGCGCTGGTGACGGCGTTCTACTACGTGCTTCCCAACCTGGGACTCCTCACGCTGCGTACCGAAGCGGTGCACGACCTCGCGGTTCCGCCGGGCATGCTGGTGGCGGTCACCACGTACGCGCTGGCGTACATCGGCGCGCTGCTCTACGTGTCGACGGTCATCTTCCGCGCACGTGAAGTGAGCTGACGCATGCTCTCGCGTGTGGCGGGAATCACGGGTATCGCCCTGGCCGGCGCGCTGGTGGGTGCCACCATCTGGGTGCAGCCCTTCACCACGCGGCCCTACCTGCACACCAACTTGTATCTGCCATCGGGGAAATTCGTCGAGCAGGCGTCGCTCGGCTACCGCGAGCTGGCGTCCGACATGGTCTGGTTCCAGGCCGTGCAATATTACGGCGGCTATGCACAGAGCCAGCACGACCTCGCCTACTTCAGCGGCTTGATCGACATCACCACCGAGCTCGATCCGCACTTTGCATTTCCCTACATCTTCGGCGCGGTGGTCATGGCGCAGGATCTGGGAGATCTGGACCGCGGCATTCACCTCCTGAGACGTGGCATGCAGAACAATCCGGCCATGTACGAGCTGCCCTTCGAAATCGGTTTTCTGTACTACACGGTCGCCCACAACGACTCCGCGGCAGCGCGCTACTTCGACCTGGCCAGCCGTCTTCCGGGCGG
>DATNGX010000304.1:0-3703 GCA_035605755.1 Candidatus Krumholzibacteriia bacterium | reverse complement strand
ACTTGTGTCTGTCACCGCGTCCGCGCACGCGCAATGGACGCGTGTCGAAGACGTCCCCATCACCAATATTTATTCGGTCTGGGTCAACGGTGACACGCTGACCGCGACAGCGGACAGCCTCGTATACGTAAGCGTCAATGGCGGCGCGTCGTGGAAAGAGACGGCGAAAGTCGCCGCCGGCGTGACGTCGGTGCAGACAGCACGGATGCGCAATGGCCGGCTGTATGCGGGCACCTTCGGGCAGGGCGTATTCGCGAGCGACAATCTCGGCGACTCGTGGGTGGCGTTCAATCAGGGGCTCACCGGCGGTTTCCTCAATACGCAATTGTTCATCGCCGACTTCGCGCTGGATGGGGGAAAGCTCTACGCGGCCACCTCGGGCGACGGGCCGTGGATGCGCAACCTTGCCACCAACGCCAACTGGATCCACTTCTCCAGTATCTTCGAGCCCAACCAGGCCTCGAACATGAATGGTATCGCCGCGGGCGGAACGCAACTGCTTGCATCGGCGGGATTCAACGGAACCGTGTTCTTTCGCAACGCGGGTGATTCCGACTGGACGCTGTCCTGGCTCAACAACAGCGGCATTGCGCCGGGACTCGCCGCGCTCACCGCCATCTGGAGCGGAAGCCAGTGGGTGGTGGGAGCCAATACGGGGATCTTCTACAGTGCGCAGGGAAAGTCGCCGTGGACCTTCGTCGATCTCGGGATCAGCCCGCTCTTGAGCTCGGCTCTGGCCCGGCGCGGCAGCGATCTGTTTGGCGCATTCGGTGATGGAAACACGGCCGTCGTCGAGTTCAGCCTCGACCACGGCGTGACCTGGCACGTGCTCGACACGCTGCCGGCCACGTTTGTCTTTGCGCTCGCCACGCACGGCGACACGCTGTACGCTGCGCGCTTCGATGGCCTGTGGACACGCTCCATTTCCACCGTGGCGGCCAAACCGACCACGTGGGGCAGCCTCAAGAATCTCTATCGCACTCCGAAAAAATAGCTTCGACTAGCGCCCGCCCGAGGTCTGGGTTTTCGGCGCCGGCGCCGCCGTCGGTGCCTTGGTGTCGATGGGTTTGCCACGCTCGATGATTCCCGAGTCAACCACGCCGCCGCCGGTCCGGACGGCGTTGAAATACATCTTGTCGCCCAGGATCTCGACGGCGAGGAACGTGCACGTCTGATCGTAGCCTTTGTCGGTGAGTCCGGTCGGTCGGATATCGCCCGGAGCCAGCTCGCCGCCCGATCCACACACGAAGTAGATGATGCCGTGTTGCGGCTTGATGCGTTCGTAGAAGTGATCGTGACCGGTGAACACGACGCTCACACCGTTGTCCATGAAGATCGGCTCGAGCTTGTCTCGCAGCCCGGTATCGGATCCGTGCCGGCCACCCGACGAATAGAGCGGGTGATGGAACGCAGCAATTTTCCAGTCCTCGCCCGCTCCCTTGATCTCGTTCTTGATCCAGTCGACCTGTTCCGGCGACATGTAGTTGGAATCCAGCATGAAAAAGCGTACCGACTGTTGCGGCGCCTTCAGGCTGTAGTACAGCTTGCCTTCCATGTTGAAGAGTTTGTATGACGGCTGCTCGCGGATATCGTGATTGCCGAGTGCGGCGTAGAACTTCACGCCGGCGTCCAGGAGCGGCTTGTACGGAATCTCGAACTTGGCTTTGAAGTCCTGTGCCCGCTGCCGCCCGTAGATATTGTCGCCGACGGTGATCACGGTCTCGAACTTGAACGTCTGCTGAAGCTTCGCCATCTCCTTGGCGAGATCGTACTGGCGCTGGGTGCCGTCACCGAAATCACCCAGCACGGCGAACTTGAAGGAGTCCTTCGCATTGGGCAGCTGCACCAGCCCGCTGGCGAGCGTCTGCTCTTCCGCGACCGTGGCGGGTCCCGTTTGTTTGGGTGCATGGCTGCAATCCATGCACCCCAGCGACAACGCCGCAAGAAAAACGGCAAACAGGCCGCGAATTCTCCAGGTGCTCTTCATCCCATTACCCTTTACTGAAGGACATCCGGTGTGAAGTCCACGACGAGGCCGGCGGCCGAGTCAACCAGCACGAGCTTTTTCCCGACAAAGTGATATTCCATGTATTCCGGCAGCTTGGGCAGTGTCTCCAGAAGCTGCGCGGGCATGGTGGTGACGGGAACGCCGTCCGGGTAGTGCTCGTTGACCGCGATGTCAGGCATCTTGACGTTCTCGTCCATGATGGTTTCCTTGATTTCCTTGCCGTCACTGCCCTGGCTCTTGGTATTGCACAGGGTGCGCACGAGCGTCTCCATCCCCGGTGTGAACAGATCGCCGCGCTTCGCGCCGACACGCGCCGTCTTGATGGCCGCGCGCAGCTCCGTGCGGTGTGCGTCGATCTCTTCCGGCGTGGAATTGGCGCTGAGCGCATCCAGATTGCTCTCGAGCTGCTTGTGAAGATCGGCGTACTTCTTGACCTGGGCGTCAAACTGTTTCACGTCGGCCGTCGCCGTTTCGCCGAGCTGCAGCTGCCGGTTGTCCATCGACTTGGGCTGCGCGGGCGGGTTCTCCGTCGACTGCGGTTCGTCAGGCTGTGCCTTGATGGCGTAGATGCCCGCGATCGCGAGGGCGACAATGACGCCTGAAACGGCGAAGAAACGAACTGGATGCGTCATGAGTGTGTCCTCCTGCATTGTTGCTCTTTGTCCGGGGCTAAAAATTGAGTCCAATCCGCGCGTTTACTCCGCTCTTGCCCGGCTCGCCTTCGAGGGTCAGCGAGGCAGCGGGGCTCAAGATTCCGATCCATGCGCCGAAACCCCTCGCGGTATGCCATCCGCCGGGCGAGTCGCCGTCCAGGTAAACGCGGGCGGCATCACCCCAAACGTAGACCCCGGTATCCAGCGGAAGCAATAAGGCAAACTGTGCAACCGGAAAACGCAGCTCCACGGTTCCGTAGAGGGATGCGTCGCCCGCGTAACGTTCCCGCACCTCGCCGCGCTCGGAGGGGCGACCACCGATGTAGGCAGCATCCTGAAAGGGAAACTCGTCGCCGAGGAGCTTCTTGCCTCCCGCCTTGAGCGCCAGAATGGGATGCACCGGGACGGGCAGCGGGATGTAGGTCGCGGTGAGGGCGTTCAGGACGCCGTACGCCTTTTCAACGTCCCACCACGCCGGATAGGCGGTGGCGGAAAGATCGAGCAGAAGTTTGCGCTGGCGTGACTTCTTCTCGTGATCGCGCGTGTCGCCGTGGAGCCCGAGACGGAAGCCCGCCTGGCCGAAGTTACCATAACCATACGGTTGCGTTTCGGTGATGAAACGATCGGGCACGTCGTCGATGGTCGAGTACTGCGCGATGGGGCCCAGCGTGACGTCGGTCCGGGCCCCCAGCGCGTACGCGACAGCCGGCTCGAACAACCACTGGCGCTGGCGCACTTCGAAGAAATCCTCGGGCCCGCCCGGGGTGTCATTTCCGTATCCATAGAAGTTGAGCACCTCGAGGTCCGACATGCGCGCGGTGGCCTGGACGTGCAACTCGTCTTCTTCGAAACGCCTGTCGGCAAAGACAGTGGCGCGCCACCCGTCGACGCCGGTGGCGTACTCACCCAGTGCACGAATGCTGCTCTTGTACGGGAAGAAGCGGAAGCCGTAGCGATTGCTCGAAAAACCCAGCCCGGGCACGACGCCGAGATCGCCGGGTGCGTCCAGACTCGCCATGGGGCTGAGTTTCGCGCCGCCATC
>DATNGX010000303.1:0-9715 GCA_035605755.1 Candidatus Krumholzibacteriia bacterium | reverse complement strand
GAGGGCGGCACGCGGAGACAACTTCGATGTAATGAGCATCGAGCGGGCGACCGCTGCCGCCGATGTGGTTGCGGTACTGCTTCCCGACGAAATCCAGACCGAAGCATTCGCCAACGAAATTGCGCCCGCGCTCAAGAGCGGTGCGACGCTCGTGTTCGCGCATGGCTTCGCGGTTGCGTTCGACGGAATCAAGATTCCGGCCGGCCACGATGTGGTGTTGGTGGCGCCCAAGGCGCAGGGACATTTCGTGCGCAGCGAATACGTGGAAGGCCGTGGCGTGCCGGGCATGATTGCGGTGGCGGTGGATGCGTCGGGTCGCGCGCAGCAGAAAGCGCTCTCCTACGCATCCCGCATCGGTTGTTTGCGCTCCGGCGCCATCGCGACCACGTTTCGCGAAGAGGCCATCACGGATTTGTTCGGCGAGCAGGCGGTGTTGTGCGGCGGTGTGCCGGAATTGATCAAGGCGGCCTTCGATACGCTGGTGGCACGCGGTTATGCGCCGGAAGTGGCGTACATCGAGTGCCTGCAGGAGCTCAAGATCATCGCCGACCTCATGTACGACGGCGGCCTCCACTATATGCGCACGCACATCAGCCGCACCGCGGCGTGGGGAAGCTTCACGAGCGGAGAGCGGCTGATAACGGGCGAAACGCGGCGCGCGCTCGCCTCCATGCTCGATGACATCGAGTCGGGAAAGTTTGCGCGGGAATGGATCAACGAAGCGCGCGCAGGCCAGAAGAACCTGGACGCTCGCATTCGCGACGAGTCTACTCACAAGATCGAGAGCGCTGGACGCGAAGCGCGCTCTCTTATGAAATCTGGAACCGAGAGGAAAAAAGCGTGATCAAGGTTAAACAACGTGTCTGGGTGGCGCTCGCCGTCATGGCAGCGGCATTTGCGCTGGCCTCCTGCGACAGGAACAAGAACCAGCAGCAGGCACAGACGTTCGAGTTCGAAAAACCGCCCGAGACGGATCGCGGCTTGAATCAGACCGAGCTCGACAGCCTGCGCTCGATGAAGATCACGCATCACATCACGCGCGACGACTACTGGGACATGAAGGGCGGCGTGATTGGCAACGACCGCTTCGAAGTGTGGTATTCGAGCCGCAAGATCTACGTGCTGCAGGCCATCGCTGTCCTGAAGCAGATGGATCAGATGTCGGCTCAGATCGAGAAATCATTCGGCCGGGTTCCCACGCGGAAACTGGTGGTGCTGTGCGCGCCCAACCTGGCGACGTTCCAGAAGGCCACGGGCAAGGACTGGTGGCATTACTCGCTCATCAAGGGGGACACGCTCAGCATGCAGACGCCGATGACGCTGTACATGCGCGGGCTCCTGCAGGTGGCGGCGCGTCGCGAGTACAGCCGCTGGGTCATGCGTGACTTCACGCAGGGAAAAGCTCCGGAGTGGCTGGTGTGGGGAATGTCGGGCTATCTGGGTGGAGAGAGGGATGTGTACCGCGGCCAGCGCAAGGAATATGCGAAAGAACCGCTGCGCATGGACAAGGTGGATGAGATCAACAAAGCGCTGCAGAAGGACGACGATCGCATCTCGTCACGGCGCGCGATGTACAACGCCTATTTGATGGTAAACCAGCTGGTGGAGACCAACGGCATGCCGTCCGTGGCTGCGTTCATCCTGGCGATTCCGGAAGAGAAAGACGTGAACGCCGCCGCGCAGCGCGTGTTCTCGAAATCCTACGACGAAGTGCTGGCGCAGGCGAGGGCGTGGACGGAACCGGTGAGCGAAGCGGAAGCCACACCCTGACGCGTCAGCATCGCCTGGGTTTTTTTTACCTTCATAACGAAGGTAACTTTCACCCAGCTTCCACTGTCACCGGCGACAGTAAATCTCAGCGCCAGCTGCGTCGAGGGACGATCACACGCGCGAGAAGAAGTCCGGTTACGATGGCGACTGCCACGACGACCATGGTTAGAGCCGTCTGAATTCCGGCCACCGGGTCTTTGGCAATGATGTTTGTGATGCTGCGAAAGCCCACGCTTCCCGGCACCAGCACGATGATTCCCACCGTGGATGTGACGAGCGCCGGCTGGCCGCGCCAGCGCGAGTAGAGCCCGCTCGCCACTCCCACTGCCAGGGCTCCGGCGAAGCCCCCGTTCG
This sequence comes from Candidatus Krumholzibacteriia bacterium, assembly GCA_035605755.1. Classification (GTDB taxonomy): domain Bacteria; phylum Krumholzibacteriota; class Krumholzibacteriia; order WVZY01; family JAKEHA01; genus JAKEHA01. Next base: position 7,591 of record DATNGX010000303.1, on the reverse strand, counting down.
CCACTCCCATCAGCTGCGCTCCCAGTCGCGAGCAGCCGAAGGCAAGCGCGCAGATCAGCACGATGGGCACGGCGTCGCGCGGATGGGCCTGGAAGCGCACCATGAATCCGAGCGGTGCCAGCACCAGCGCCACATAAAGCGTCCACGCTGGAAGCGGCACCGAGATGGCTTCGATGTCTGGATGCAGGGTTACCATGCCGAGCTTGAGTCCCACCGCCAGTCCGAATCCGATGGTGAGAAACACCATGATCGCCGACATCATGCGCGCGGTGCCGCTGGCCAGATGCTGCGTGGCGAGCTCGCTGATGGCGGTGGTGACGGTGAGCCCGGGCAAGAGAATGATCAGTCCGCTGCACGTCGCAATGAAGAGCGACACGGGTGCAAGGTACACCGCCGCCACGCACGCGATCACGCCGGCGCACAATGCGGCCACCGGCTCGAACAGTTGAAAGCGTTCCTTGTTGCGTCGCGCCACCAGCGACAAGAGTCCGCTGATGCACCCGATCACAGCGCACGTGAGCATCTCGCGCCAGCCGCCGCCGAAAAAGCGCGCGGACCCCGCGGACGCAATCACGGCCCCGATCACGGTGGTCTTGCCGCGGTAGCGCGGCGGTGTGGCGCGGATCTCATCGATCAGACGCGACGCTTCGGTGCTGGAGATGGTTCCGTCGGCGACGTCGTGGGCGAGACGATCCAGCCGCGACAACTTGTCGAGGTTCACGTGGCCGGGCTCGACGCGAATCAGAAATGTATCGTGGTGATCCGCTGCCTCGAGGGACGCGAAAATCGCGGTGGGTGTCGCGAAGAACTCGCCTTCGATATCGAGGCGCTTGCACACCGCGTTGAGGGCGTCTTCCAGGGCGGGCGCGGTGCAGCCGTAACGGTGCAGCGCACGCGCGAGTTTTTCCACGAAGTCGAATGTGGCCTGGTGCGCGCGCAGCTCGGCGCCTTGAGCTCCGTGACGGGAGTCACGGCCGCGCGCCATCGCGTCCGTATCCGGACGCGGATTACGGCGTAAAAAGGCGGATGCGAAGCGGCGGATCATGCGGACGATGTGAGACTTGAATCGATTCTCCCTTGCTGCTAAGTTATAGCACTCTTCGAACCATTTCGGGAAAAGATACCCCGGCTGGGGGGTCGTCTAGTGGCAGGACAACTGACTCTGGATCAGTTTGCGGGGGTTCGAATCCTCCCCCCCCAACCAGCCTGAACGAAAAGCGCCCGGCGCGAACACGATCGCCCGGGCGTTTTTTTTTGATGACGACTCTACGCGGCGGTGGCCGGAGCAGCGGGCCGCTTTCTCGTCGCGAACAACACCACCACGATCGACAATATTCCCAGCGCGGCGGCCAGCCCGATGTAGCGCCGGTAGTGCCGGACCAGCGACGACTCCCGCGTGGCGCGCTCGAGCTTCGCACGCAGATCCGCCGACTCATACGTGACACCGTGCGCATAGGAAGAGACGTTGAGCGTGGGCGTCAGGATCGCCACCACGTTGGCGTGCACGAAGCCACCCTGCTCGAGCGCTGCATAGTTGAAGTCGATCGCACCCAGAAGTGCTTTGCGCTCGTCCGGGCTCGCTACCGCAAGCTTCCAGCCCGCGGGAAGGGCGAGCTTGCGGCGGTACTCGCGCAGCGCCGCCGGTCCATCGGCGGGATCGAACGAAATCGTGAGAACCTGGTAGCCCACGCCCGGCTCGCCGATCTCCGCCAGAGCGGCGTTCAGGTTCGACGTGATCATGGGACAGGTCTGTTCGCACGTGGTGAACACGGGGTTCACGACGACGGGCTTGCCGGCCAGCGTGCTCAACTTGAACGAGGTGCTGTCTTCGCCGATCAGCGTGACGTCGGGGACCTGCGCGCCATGCGTCTTCTTCTCATCCGGTGGAAGGACCATCTGGGCCCGAATTTCCGGCGCACGGAGTGCGAAGAGGAGTGCGAGGACGAACACGCGCCGGTCTATTCTCATCGTGCGGGTGCATCTCCCATCATCGCGCGCTTCTTGCGCGTGGCGGCGGCCATGTCGGCGAGCGACGTGGCTTCGAGGTAGGTGCGGATCTTTTCGCGAATGGGTTTCCAGCGCTCGTGAAGCGGGCAGGGCATTTCATCCGAGCAGCGCGCGAGCCCGACCGCGCACGCATCCAGATAGGTGGTGCCGTCGATGGCGCGGTAGATGTCGTAGAGCGTGATGGCGCTGGCGTCTTTCGCCAGCGAAAACCCGCCGCCGGGCCCCTTGCTCGATTTGAGCAGCCCGGCGCGCACCAGAGTCTGGAAGATCTTCCCCAGGAAAGGACCCGGAATCTTCTCGTGCTCCGAGATGTCGCGCGCCAAAAGACGTTTGCCGGGCTCGTGGCCGGCCACGTAGGTCATGGCGCGAATCGCATATTCGCATGCGCTGGAATGAATCATGACGATCCTCGAGGAATAACAGACCTGATTGTCGGCGAAAAATATCATACGCGTATGCGCCCGTCAATCCGACCCCTAACGCGGCCCCCGTCTTGACAATGCGCGTTCGGCGAGCTATCGTACGCGTCCGGTTTGGCCCCTTCGTCTAGCGGTTAGGACGCATGGTTCTCAGCCATAAAACAGGGGTTCGATTCCCCTAGGGGCTACCATCACACACTCGGGAGACCTGCCACGCGGTAGGTCTCCCTGCTTTTTGGGGAAGAGGTTCCATGGCTCGTCGTAAGAAAGGTCCGGTACGGGGACCCAAGTCGCGTGACAAACACTGGCTGTACCAGGAATCCGTCCAGAGTCCCGACATCCACTTTGGCTTTTTCGACCGCGTTTATCGCCAACGAAACGGCAGACCGCCGGCGTTGCTCAAGGAAGACTTCTGCGGCACGGCGCTGCTCGCCTCCGAGTGGGTGGAGCGCCGGCGCACAAACACGGCCATCGGCGTCGACCTCGACGCGCCCACGCTGGCGTGGGGCAAGAAACACAATCTCTCGCGCCTCTCCGACGAGCAACGCTCGCGCGTGACGCTCCTCCGCAAGAACGTGCTCGATGTCACCCGTCCCCGGGTGGACCTGGTGGTGGCGCTGAACTTCTCGTACTTCATTTTCCTCGAACGAGATGAGTTGCGCCGGTACTTCCAGGCGGCGCGGAAGTCGCTGGCGCCGGGCGGTCTGTTCATCGGCGATATTTTCGGAGGCTGGGAATCACAGAAACCGATGCGGGAGCGCACGCGCCACCGGGGTTTCACCTACATCTGGGAGCTCGAGGGCTCCGATCCGATGGAGAACTTCGCCCGCTTCCACATCCATTTCGAGTTCAGGGACGGGGGCGGAATCCGTCGGGCGTTCACGTATAATTGGCGCCAGTGGACCATCGCGGAACTGCGCGAGATCCTCGTCGAGGCGGGCTTCCGCCATGTCGACATCTACTGGGAGTTGATCGACAAGAAGAGCGGCTTCGGCAACAGCATCTTCCGGCGGGTGGAGCACTCCGAAAATGCGCCCGGGTGGATCGCTTTCTTCGTCGCATCGGACGGCCCAAAAAAGCGATGACTTTGGCCCCGGGTTACGACACATTGAAAGCAGCCCGGTGGCCGCAGAATGAGGTGGCGACGTGTTCTTTCGACAGATCAATGACCGCAAGCTGGCGCAGTATTCCTACCTGATTGGTTGCCAGGCCACCGGCGAAGCCATCGTCATCGATCCCATGCGCGACGTCGATCAGTACGTGCGCATCGCCACCGCGGAGGGCCTGAAGCTCGTGGCCGCCGCCGAAACCCACATCCACGCCGACTTTCTTTCCGGCGCACGCGAGCTGGCCGAGCGCGGCCTCATGATCTACGCCTCCGGCGACGGCGGCGCGGACTGGCAGTCCAACTGGCTCAAGGGCAGCGAGTACAAACACACAATCCTGCACAACGGCGATCACTTCATGGTCGGCCGCATCCGTTTTGATGCGTGGCACACGCCGGGGCACACCCCCGAGCACATGTGTTATCTGGTTTCCGACACGCCCGCGGGAGCGGCCATTCCCATCGGACTCGTCTCGGGTGATTTTGTATTCGTGGGCGATGTGGGACGTCCCGATCTGCTCGAGACCGCGGCCGGGCACGTGGGATCGATGGAGCCCGGTGCGCGCGCTCTCTACCACTCCATCGCTGCGTTTCGCGCGCTCAATCCCGCCATTCAACTCTGGCCCGGCCACGGCGCCGGCAGCGCGTGCGGCAAGGCACTCGGTGCCGTGCCCATGTCGACGGTGGGATACGAGCTCAGCGCCAACCGCTCTCTGGCCGCGGCCACCGATCCGGAGGCATTCACCGCATACATTCTGGAAGGACAGCCCGAGCCGCCGCTCTACTTCGCGCGCATGAAGCGCGACAATCGCGACGGCCCCGCCCTCCTGGGCGAGATGCACGATCCACGTCTCCTGCCCGCCAACAAGTTCGGAGATCTGTCGGGCTCCGGTGTCGCTGTGCTCGACACGCGCACCTGGGACGAATATCGCCACGCGCATCTTCCCGGTGCGCTGTTCACTCCGCTCAATTCGCAATTCAATACCATCGCGGGTTGCTATGTGCGCGAGAAATCACCGATCGTGCTTCTGGTCGAAGAGTCGCGCCTGCGCGAGGCCATCACCGATCTGCTCCACGTCGGACTCGACCAGGTGCAGGGCTACATCACGCCCGATATTTTTCGCGAGTACGCGGCGCGCGGAAAGACCGCCACCATCGCGCAGATCGAACCCGACGAAATGGAAAAGAACGTCGCCAACGGCGCGTTCCTCCTCGATGTGCGGCGCAGTGCCGAGCTCACCGAAAGCGGTTTTGTAGCGGGCGCTCACAACATCGCGCACACGCGCCTCTTGGAGCGCGTGGGCGAGATTCCGCGCACGCAGCCCGTCGTCATTCATTGCTCGTCGGGCTCGCGCTCGCGTTATGCCGCGGGACTTCTCGACCACATGGGCTACAAGGTGATAAACGTCACGGGCGGATTTGACGCGTGGAAGAAAATGGGCGGAGCCGTCGTCATGGCATGACGGTGCACGCGCCCCCGCGGGAGAGTACATGCAGTTTCTCGTCTATGGCGCCGGAGCGGTGGGGAGCGTAGTGGGCGGACTGCTGTCGCTCAATCACCACGACGTGTGCCTGGTGGGCCGCGATGCCCACGTCGATGCCATTACTTCCGGCGGTCTTCGCATCAAGTCGGCCACGGCCGAATATCACGCCCACCCCTCCGCGTGTTCCTCACTGACAACCGGCACCACCACCGAATGCGTCGTCCTGGGTGTCAAGTCGCAGGACATTCCCGCCGCCATGGACATGCTCGCTCCCGCCCTCACCGCGGAAACCCCCGTGGTGTGCATCCAGAATGGTGTGAATGCTGAACGCGCCATGGCGGAACGATTCACCCATGTCTACGGCGCCGTGATTCGCATGACGTGCTCGATGGTGCAGCCCGGCAACGTGTCGTTCCAGAGCGGTGGTCGTGTGGTGGTGGGAAAATATCCCAAAGGCGCGGATGCGTTCGCGCGCTCGTTCGCGGGAATGATCACGGGTGCGGGGCTCGACGCGGTCGTCACGCGGGACCTCATGTCCGACCGCTGGCTCAAGGTCGCCGTCAACGTGCAGAGTGTCTTCCACGCCGTGGTCGACGCGCGCGATCACGACACCAACGAGTTCCACGCCCTCAAGGCGGGTATCATCGAAGAGACGAGGCGCGTGTTCAAGAAAGCAAAGATTCGTGCGCGCTCGTGCGATGGGCGCGATCCGTCCATCGACGACATGATCGAGAACCTGCGCAAGCCCATGGCGCGCCGCACCGATCACGGTGTGAAGGTTCGCAACTCGGTGTGGCAGGATCTCTACCTCAAGCGGCGCGGCATGGAGGCCGAGCACATCCATGGTCCGGTCATCGCGCTGGGCGAACAACATGGCGTGGCGACGCCCTACAACCGGGCCGCGCTGGCGCTGGCGCTGCGCTGTCACCGCGAGGGGCTCGCACCCGAATCGCTGCGCCTGTCCGAAGTGCTGGCCGCGGTGGAACGGGGAGGCGCGGCCAGTTGAAGACCGTCCGCTTCGCCCTGTTGCTTGTCTTTCTTCTCGCAGTCAGCGTGATTCTCGTTCGCAACTTCGGCCACCAGGAGCGCGAGACGACGCACGAGCGGCTGGCACGCCTGGTGGGCAAAACGCCCGACACCATCGATATCACCCAGCTCAAGAGTACCAGCGCCAACGACCTGTATCAGCTCGGCATCGAATACATGCAGGTCTGGCGCATGCGCGACGCCACACTCCTGTTCGAGCGTTCGGTGGCGGCCGATTCCACGCGGCACGACGCGTGGCTCAAGCTCATCGAGTGCTACGCCAGTCCGATGGTGAACAACGAGCGCGCGCTTGCCCATGCCACTGCGCGTGCGAGGGCCACCACGTCGTCACCGGCCGACACCGTTCTCGTGTACGGGCTCAAGTCGCTCTATGTCGACCAGGACTACGCCGCGGCGATCGCAGCCCTCTCCACGCTCGTGCGCGGCAAGACGCCGAATCCCGACGCGCAGTTCCACCTGGCCCTCGCCTACTACCGGCTGGGCCGCCTCGATGACGCATCCAAACATCTCGAACCGCTCCTCAAGAAGGACGCCACCGTGGGACGCGTGGTCGAGCTCTCCATCAAACGTTATGCCGCGGCCGGACAGCTCGACCGCGCCGCGCGCGATGCGGCCGAGCTCTCGAGCCTGTACCCGGAAGAGCCGGTGCCGCTGGTGCTCCTGGCGCAGGTGGAGCTGGTGCGCGACAACGCCGCCGCCGCGCTCGAGTCCGCCGACCACGCGCTCGAGCTCGACCCGCACTGCGTGCCCGCCATTCTCACGCGTTCGTGCCTCTACGCGCAGGCGGGCGATTTCGAGTCGGCGCGGGTGAGCTACGAGAAGCTCATGCTCTTCGACGATCCGCTCCTGGCGTCGGTGGGACGAGAGGGAATCGCGTTCGTGGATTTCCTGGCCGGCGATTTCGACGACGGCGTGGATTCGATGGACGAAGCCATCCGCGAGGCCATGTCGGCGCGCGACACCGACCGCGGCCTGGCGTTGTCATCGAGACTGGTGGATGCGCTGTGCCAGCTGGGCCGCGCCGATGCCGCCGAAAACGTGGTGGAGCGCTGGATCACCGATTTCGGCGATGTGCCGGTGCGTATCGCGCGCGCACGCATCCAGCTGGCGCACGGGCGTTTTGAAGCGGCGGATGATGCGCTGGCGCGGCTCACATCGGAGAAGGAATGGCTCTTGTGGTCGCGGCGTTTGGCTCTCGATGTCACCGAGCTGGTCGCACTCAACGACATTGCGCAGGAGAAGCAGCCCCAGGCGCTGGCGGCGCTCTCACGCGAAGAAAAGGATCACGCCGCGGTCGGGGCGGCGGCCGCGGGCCGGCGCCAATTCTTCATCGGCTATGCGGCCTTCCAGAGCGGCGATGCGGAGCGCGCCACCTCTGCATTTGCAAGCGCGCGCCACCACCTCTTCGGCCTCGAATTCCCGTATCACGGCGACCCGGTATTGTTCGTGCAGTCGTATTTCTATCGTGGCGAGGCGCAGCTCGCGGGCGGCCAGCGTGAAGCGGCGCGTGAGAGCTACGCCACCTTCGT
>DATNGX010000302.1:0-3709 GCA_035605755.1 Candidatus Krumholzibacteriia bacterium | reverse complement strand
TTTCTTCCATCGGGGCAGGGGCAGGCTCGGGCGCCGGAGCCGGCTCTATGTCCGCCGCCACGTCGTACGTATTTTCAAGCGTGGGCGGCTCATCGACCACGATGGCGGACAGATCGTCGTGGATGATGGCTTCGTCGGGCGACGTGGCGAATGGATCGTCGGTGAATGCTTCGCCGGTATCATCGGCACCCAGAGCCGGGACCTCGGCGGGCATTTCGGGGACAACCGCCACCGGTTCTACCGCCGCCGTCTCGACGCTTGCGTCCGCGACCGGCGCGTCGGCGACATTCTCGGGGCTGCGCATGACGGCGATGGCCGAAAGGCTCGCCTGCAGCGCCGCCTGACGCGAGCGCGCGTCTTCCGCGTGCGCATCCAGGGCACGCCTCATCTCATCGAAGGTGGGGTCGGGATACTCGCCGATCCGGTGCCTGAAATCGGCCTCGGACAATTCTTCTTCCACCGACTGCAGCGCGGCGGTCGCCTCGCGGTGTTGCACCTCGAGCGATTCCTGAACGCGCTCCAGCTCGTCGCGCAGCGGGATCAGGCGCAGGCGAAGCGCATCCAGCTCGCGGTCGTAGTCGGAGCGGACCCGGTCGTAGATACGGCGTGCCACCGTATGCCGGTGGTCCTCCGCGCGACGCAGGCGCTCGCGCACCTGATCGAACTGCTGCTGCAGATCGCGGTAGCTGGAAAGCAATTCTTCGATACGCGCCGTTTCGACTGCCGCTGCCTGGTCCATGGATATCTCCCGGTTGGGGCCGGAGCACCGGCCAAAGATTGCCGCTACGGGAGCGTAAAGCGTGCCAAGCGCGCTGGTTGACCCCGGACTGGCACTGTTTTGGCAAGAGACTGCTTTGTGTGCGTTGACTCGCACCCGCGCTTACCGGTAGGCTGGGGAGCCTTTTCACAACGAACCCATGCTGGCCATCGACTTTGCATCACTGACTGACCGCGGACGCGTCCGCCTCAACAATGAGGACGCGAACGGGCAGTTTGTTCCGGAGACGTCCGCCGAGATCGAAGAGCGCGGCGTGGTCTTCGTTGTGGCCGACGGGATGGGTGGCCATCGCGGAGGAGAGATTGCAAGCCGCATCGCGGTTCGCACCATCCTCGCTTTCTACACCACGGAAAGCGGTGCCGACCGCGCCAAGGCGCTCGCTCGCGCCTTCCATGAAGCCAATCAGACCATCATTCAGGAAGCAGTTGCCGATTCGACGTTGTTCGGCATGGGGACCACGTGCACGGCGCTGGCATTGCACCAGGGACGCGCGTATTTCGCCCACGTAGGCGATTCGCGCTGCTACATGCTGCGCAAGGGGAAGATCGTGCAGGTCACCAACGATCACTCCATCGTGGGCGAGATGGTGCGCTCCGGGATCATCACCGACGAGGACGCGCGCACGCATCCCAAACGCAACGTGATCACGCGCTCTCTGGGGGCGCAGCCCGACGTCAGCGCCGAAACGCCCGACAGCATCGGGCTCGAGCGCGGTGACACCTTTCTTCTGTGTTCGGATGGTTTGACCGCATATCTCTCCGACGACGATATCGCGGTCGTGCTTGCCATGCACCGTCCCGAGGATGCATGCAAGATGCTGGTCCGGATGGCAAACGAGCAGGGTGGTCGCGACAACATCACCGTCCAGGTGATCACCGTCCGCGACATCTAGAGCCGCCGCTGCGCGGCTACGCTCTCTTTAGCTCCACACGAATTTCATTACGACTCCCGGACCCGCTAGAGCCCTTTGTTGAATCCGACAAAGAACATGGTGCCGTTGCCCGCGTGCAGCGCGGCGAAGAGACTGCCTTTCTTGACGATCTCAGCGCTGGCGCCGATGCGGATCTCCGCGTCGGAGTCCGTGTCGCTGTCGTGCGACCCCTCCGGTCCTTCCACGCGGAAGTGATCGACGATCAGGTAGAAGCCCGCGTACGGAGTGATGAGGCGCCCGTCATTCATGATGAAGTCGTGGCTGGCAATCGCCCCGATGGGTACGCGGATGTCCCAGTAGTCGTCGCGCGTTAGAAATCCGGCCCCGAGATTGGCGGCGATGTCGATCTGCATATCCTGGCGTGCTTCGAAGAACCACCACTTGCCGTCGACGCCCGCACCGTAGTAGCCGGTGTCGTCATCGGTCGCGTCGTTCTTCACGTTGTTGTACATCGCTTCCAGACCCAGGTCCGCTTTCTGCGAGAGGTTGAATCTCCCGAAACCGCCCAGGCGCACCACATTGTCGCCGAAACCGGCCACCAGTCCGAGTGACGGTGACTCATCGGGCACCGGTTTGGCCCCCGGAAACGAGTAGAACACCTGCGCTCGCGCCGCGCTCGCGCACGCGATCACAACCACCGCCACCATCACGCTTCGAATCATCATCCTCATTTGGCACCTCATCCTTTTGCCCTGCAGATACTGCAGCGGCCAGATGCGTCTTATAACAACGCCATGCGGCTAACGACAACTGCGAATTCCGCGCGGTGGCCTGAACCTTGCAAAACGCGTGCATGGCGCCCGGCGCTGCGTTGTAAGTTGTTGAAAATCAATGACGTGCCTCTTCGCTCCGGCACGTTCCGTGGCAATTCGAGAGGGTCTCGCAAATGGCAATCAAGGTCGCAATCGAGGGCTACGACCAGCTCGAGCAAATCGGGGTCGGCGGCATGGCCGCAGTGTACCGCGCCCGCAAGGTTTCGATCGACAAGATTGTTGCCATCAAGCTGCTTTTTCCCTACCTCGCCACCGACGCGAGCTATATCGACCGCTTCCAGCGTGAGGCCAAAGCCGCCGCCAGTATCCAGCACGAGAACGTCGTCAACGTGATCGACTACGGCGAGAGCGATGGCGCTTTTTACATCGTCATGGAGTACTACGACGGACGCACGCTCGAGCAGCTCATGAAAGAGCGCCCGGGTCTTCCGCCCGAAATTGCGATCCGTATTCTTCTCGAAGTGGCCTACGGGCTCGAAGCAGCGCATACGATCGACATTGTTCATCGCGATGTAAAGCCCGCCAACATCATCGTCACCAACCAGGGCGCGATCAAAATCGCGGATTTTGGCCTCGCGCGAAAATCCGATTCCGCGACGATGGTCACCCAGCAGGGCAAGGTGGTCGGAACACCGGCGTACATGTCGCCCGAGCAGGCCGCGGGCCGGCCGGTGGGGACGGCCAGCGACATCTTCTCCTTCGGCGTGGTCGCCTACGAGCTCCTCAGCCGTCGCAAGCCGTTCGATGGACAGTCGTATTCCGATGTGCTCGAAAAAATCCAGACCTTCGAGCCGTCGCGCGTGGGAATCGTGAATCCGCTCATCACGCCCGAGCTCGAGGCTCTCGTGAAACGATGTCTCGAAAAAAACGAAGGCGCGCGCTACGCCAACGCCGGTGAGCTGGTCGTCGACCTCGAAGCCGCGATGGAGAAAAGCCAGTTGTCGCGCGATCGCCGCCAGCTGTCCGCGTACGTGAAAGACCCCGAGCAGTACGATGCCGCGTTCGCGGAGAAGACGATCAACGAATCCCTGTCGCGCGGCGCGTTCTTCATGCAGAAGGGACGCTCGCATCTGGAGGAAGCGGTCCTCGAGTATCGCCGCGTGCTCTTTCTGGATCCCGCCCACGATCGTGCGCTGGCCAACCTCGACAAGCTGCGCGTGGCGCAGAAAGGCGACGGCTCGCGCACGGTGATGATCGACGCGATACCGAGCGCGGCGCCAGCCGCGG
>DATNGX010000301.1:0-3128 GCA_035605755.1 Candidatus Krumholzibacteriia bacterium | reverse complement strand
TGAGGAGTGCCGTGCGCGTAGGCGAGCACAGCGCCGTGGTGTGAAAATTGTTGTAACGCAGTCCCTGTCCCGCCAGCTTGTCGAGAACCGCCATGCGCGCGGGGCCACCGAAGGCACTCGATTGGCCGAAGCCTATGTCATCGAGCAGCACGATCACCACATTGGGCGCCCCCCTGGGCGCTTTCATCTCAAAACGCGCGGGGGCCCTGGCGTCGCGCGCGTCGAGTTGCGTAGATGAAGGCGGGGTGGGTTCCGGAATCGGAAGCACGGTCCGGTCGATTCCATCCTCACTCCACGCCGCACCGGCGAGGACGATCGTGACAAGCCCAAGCAACGCACCGAGTGAGCCGGCGTTAGATCGCATGTGAATGCTCCTTATTATCGAATGCAAAAATCCGCGGAGTTTTGTCTGCGGTCAGGCGGGGAGGAACCAGGGCTCCCGGCAGTGGGACGCACCCAAGAGGTACCACGAAAGGGCCGCAGGGTGCTATCAGGAAGGCACGCGCCCGCGTTTGCAACAGGCGAATCAGTCGCGCATCAGTGTCAGGTCGTCGGCCTGAACGCTGGTGCGGTTTCGAAACACCATCACGAGGATGGCGAGGCCGATGCCGGCTTCGGCGGCGGCGAGCGCCATCACGAAGAAGGCGGCCACGTGACCGTCGGTGGTGCCGTTGTGGCGGGCAAACGCCACGAAGGAGAGATTGACGGCATTGAGCATGAGCTCGATCGACATGAGGATCACGAGCAGGTTGCGTCGGAACAGCACGCCGAATGCGCCGATGAAGAACAGGATCGCGCTCAGATACAGATAGTGATGAATTCCGATCGGCGCCATCAGATCACCTTCTTGGCCAGGAGCACGACGCCCACGATGGCGACCAGCAGGATGAGCGAGATCACTTCAAAGGGATATACGAAGTCGGAGAGCATGGAGCGGCCGATGGTCTCCATGTTGCCGAACTCGGGCGCCACCTGGATGCCCTGCGGTTCCACGTGGCCGAAAATCTGGATCGCGCCGAAGGCGGCCGCGGCGCACAAGGTCGCGGTAAAGATGGCCCGCATCCATCCTACGGGTGCTTCGTGCAATTCCTCCTCTTTCAGATTGAGAAGCATGATGGTGAAGATGACGAGCACCATGATGGCACCCGCGTACACGAGCACCTGCAGGATGAACACGAACTCGGCGTGAAGCATCGCAAACAGGCCGGCCAGCGAGCACAACGACAGGATGAGCGAAAACGCGCCCGAGAGCGGATTCTTGAGGCTCACCATCAGGAGCCCGCCCGCGACGGCGAAGAAAGCGAGAATGTAGAAAAGAATGACGTCCATGAAATTACTTTCCGCCCAGGAGCACGAGCACGATCGCGGTCACGGCGATGTTGGCGAACGCGAGCGGGATCATGTTCTTCCAACCCAGGCGCATGAGCTGGTCGTAGCGGAAGCGCGGCAACGACCAGCGCACCCAGATGAACACCCAGCACCAGAAGAGTGTTTTCGCCACAAACGCGCTGATTTGCGCGACCAGCGCCACCGTGCGCGCGCCCCACTCGGGGAGCGTCGCGAATCCGAGACTCTTCACGAAGAAGAACGCCATCGCTCCACCGATCACGATGTGCAGGACGCCCAGAATCATGCCTTCGTTTTCGCGCAGGTCTCCAAAGCGGCCCTGAATGCGCTTCGACCACGCCAGCATGAGTCCGGCAAACGCGAGCGCTCCGATCGCACCCACGCCCAGCATCACCTTGAGCCAGGTCGCAGCGCCCGCGATGATCTTGTCGGTCGGGAAATACGGAATCTGCCAGCCGCCGAAGAAGAGCGTCGTGATCATCGCCGAGGACAGGATGATGGCGGCGTACTCACCCATATAGAAGAGTGCGAAACGCATGCCGCTGTACTCGACGTGATAGCCGGCCACGATTTCGGATTCGCCTTCGGGCAGATCGAAGGGGTTGCGGTTGGTTTCCGCGAACGCGGCCACGATGAACAGGATCGCGCCCAGCGGCTGCACGAACACACCCCAGCGCGGCAGGACACCGAACAGGAGCTCGCCCTGCCCGCGCACGATGTCGTTCAATTGCGCGCTCTGGAACACCATGAAGATGCCCACCAGTGCCAGGCCGAGCGGAATTTCGTAACTGATCATCTGTGCGGTGGAGCGGAGCCCCCCCATCAGCGCGAACTTGTTGTTCGACGACCAGCCCGCGAGAATGATGCCGAACACGTTGAGCGACGTGATGGCGAGAATGTAGAGGATGCCGCAGTTCATGTCGGCAACCTGCATCGTGATCTCGCGCCCGCCGATGACGTAGTGATCGGCCCAGGGAATCACCGCGAACGCCGTCAGAATGAAGGTGAAGCCCAGAATGGGCGCGATCATGAAGTAGGTCCGGTTCACCTGGGGCGGGATCATCATCTCCTTCATGAGGAGCTTCACCACGTCCGAGATGTTGTGGATGAATCCCGCCAGACGAATGCCGAAGATGCCGGCGCGGTTGGGACCGGCGCGGTCCTGAATGAACGCCGAGCCCTTGCGCTCGAACCAGATCAGGAGCGGCAGGAGCGTCAGCGCAAAGCCGAAGATGAAGACGGCCTTGCCAAGAATGATGAGAAGGTCGACGAGTCCGGGCACGTGATGCTTTCTATGACGACGCGACGGGCTGAGAGACCCGCGCGCCTGTTAATCCCAGCTTCAAAAGATCAACGCCTCCCAATGCGGGCGTGGCGTCCATGATTGCTTTACGAAGGCGCGCGATCGAATCGTGCGGCGGTGTCCCCGTAAGCGATGCAATCAACGCATCGATGACCACCCACTCGGGTTGAGTCCTGGTCTCGATCGCCGTGCGCAGCTGCTGTGCGTGGCCCTCGAAGTTGACCACGATGCCGTCTTTCTCGGCGAACGTGAGTCCGGGAATCACGAGGTCCGCGGCTTCGGTGAGCGCCGACTTGCAAGCCGAGATCGCGATCACCTTGCCGGCCGCGGTCCACAGCGGTGCGATGGCCCCGGCGTGCTGGTTGAAACCGACCGCGAGCAACACGGTGTCGGCGGCCATCTGGCTCTCCAGGTCGCTGTCGCCGCGCTGCATGTCGACGACGCGCAGCCCGAGCATCTCGGCTCCGCGTGCGTTGGG
>DATNGX010000300.1:0-2831 GCA_035605755.1 Candidatus Krumholzibacteriia bacterium | reverse complement strand
GTGCGCGCAATGTGAAGCCCGAGGTGGGCGCCGCCGCCGGGCTGGTTGGCATCGTGCGCATCGTCGCGGTAGCGCTCGAATACGTGGGCGAGGACGTCGGAGCTCATGCCGATGCCTTCGTCCTCCACTTCGAGACATGTGAACACGGGCTCGCCCAGAATTTCGAACGGCAGCACGCGCAGATCGTCGTCGAGCGCTTCGCGGCCGGCGTATCCGGCGCGCAGCGTTACCTGGCCGTCATCGGGGGTGAAGCGCGCCGCGTTGTAGAGCAGATTCAGGAGCACCTGCGTGATGCGGTCGGGGTCCACGAACACACGCGGTGAATCGTCCGGCACATCGACGGTGATGCGTGCACCGGTTGCGCTCTGGCAGAGTGAAAAGTCGTGCACGACCCCATCCAGGAGCTCGTGTGCATCTGTTTCGCGACGATCGAGCGCCAGAACACCCGCGCGCGCGCGGCCCAGATCGAGATAGCCGTCCACGATGCCCGTGAGGCGCGCGACACCGCGCTGCACCGCATCGATGAAGCGCAACTGTGGGGGCGTGAGCTCGCCGGCATCACCGGCGGCGAGAAGGTTGAGAGCCGAGCGCATGCTGGCGAGCGGATTGCGGAATTCGTGCGCCACGGTGGAGACGGCGTCGTCGGTCCACAGCTCGCGCGCGAGACCTTCCGCGCGCACCCGGAAATGCAACAACGTCCCGTTGGCGACGCGCGGAATCGCATCGACGGTGATACCGGTGTCGCGCCCCTGTCGGTCGGTGACGCGAAATCCTTCCATCTTTTGTCCGCGCGCCGCGAGTTCGGCGAGCGACTTCATGTCGACTCCCACACGAACACCCGGGCGGGCATCCCCGATATCGAGCAGTCGTAGGGCGGCCGCGTTGGCAGCCAGGAGCAAACCCCGGGCGTCGAGCACGACCAGCGGGTCGGGCACCGCGTCAAAGACGTGTTGATGGAGGCGATCGATTTCCAAAACGCTACCCGCACACCGGGTTAATAATGACCGGCGTGCACGGCAAGAATGGATGGAGGCAAGAAGAGTACCGCGCGATACCGTGGCGACAGCCACGGTCACAAACCACACAATAGCAATATGTTGAACCGGAGACTAAAGAACGTGGTTGAAGGCGATATGCTGGCCCCACCCGGACAGAATCCGTTCGCCCTACTCGCCCTTGCGCCGTTCCGTCGCGTGGTGCCGGCGGTCTTTCCTCGTCTCGCGGCGGTCGCGGTTGGAGGCGACCGGGAACGAGATGGCGAGGATCGTCTTCCACGACGGCGAGGACTTCACCGTGATCTCGCCGGCGTGGCGCTGCAGGATGTCACCCGCCGCCGACATGGCGCCGGGGTCGGGATCTTCCGACGACGTGACGAAGGGCATGAACAGGCGGGACAGCAGCGTGCCGTCGATCTTCCCCGCCGTGTCGGCGATCAGGAGCACGACGCGGTCTTCCGAGGTGGAGGCTTCGAGCAACACCCGGTCGCCCTTGTCCACGTGCGCGCCCAGTACGTTCAGAATGTTCTCCAGTGCCGAGCGGATACTCGGACGGTGCATGAGGAGCAGGGGCGAGCGCTCGCCCATGCGCACGGTCACCTCGACGCCCTTCTCGCGCACGAGCGCGGCCCACGTGTCGAACACGCTGCGCGCCAGCGCGAACACGTCCACGCGCTCGAGCGAGGAACCCATGGCGGCCATTTCGGAGCGGAACGCTTCCGTGTCGGCGTCGATGCGCGCCACCACCTCGCGCGTCTTTTCGATGCGACGCTCGAAGGGCGCGCGGCTCTTGACGGCTTCACGAATGTGACCGATCTCCGAGAGCAACGCGTCGACCTGTTCCTGTGCGCGCGCACCGGCGCGCGACGTTACTTTTTCGCGCAACCAGTTGGAGCGCGCTTCTTCCAGCATGCGCTCGGAGCGGCGCACACAGTCGGCGCGATACAGCGAATCCAGGCGCTCGCCCAGCATCCCCGCGCACAACTCGAGGAACAACCGGTCGCGGGCCGCGAACTCGGTCGCGCTGGAATCGGCCGCGGCCTCCACATAGAACGCCACCGCACCCAGACACTCGCCCCCCGCCACCAACGGCAGCGCCAGGAAGTAGCGGATGCGCTGGGCGGCGATGTCGGAGAGCATGGCGTGTGCGGAATCGCCGCGCATGGGCTTCATCGAATCGGCGACGCGCTCGAGGATGTCCTCGAAGCATTCCGTCACCGCCATGTCGGCGTCACGCTGCGCATCGTCCAGTTCCTCGATGGAGCGCACGTGCGTCGTCTTGCTGCGCACGAGATCTTTCGTCAGGGCGCCCGTGCCCCCGGCAGCGCGCGTCATCATCGAGAGCATGGCCGAGAGCGAGTCGCTGAAACGCTTGGGGTCGTCCGCCACCGCGAGCACTTCCTGGAGCTTGCGCAGCACGCGAAACTTGCGCGAGCTGTCGGCGGTATCGAGCAGGCGCTCGATGGTGGTCGCGGCCTGCTGCGCCATGCTGTAGAGGAGCGAGATGTCCTCCACACCGGGGGTCTTGCCGGAGTCCGCGTTGTCCGCGACGAGCACGGCGGTCACCTTGCCGCGCACGCGCAGCGGGACGGCGACGTAGGCCTGCGAAGCGTAGAAATCGAAGATGGGATCGCTCGCGAATTCGGAGAGCCGGCGGTCGGCAAGCACGGGAACACCCGCTGTCGCGGCCTTGACGGCACCGCAGCGCAGCCAGTCGAGCGGCACACCGAAGGTGCGCGTGCGCAGCGTCAGGTCGCCGGATTCAATCTGCTTGGTGCTCTCCACCACTCGCCGCGCCAGCGCATCGAACGAAGGCGCCTCGCCTCCGGCCTCCTC
>DATNGX010000299.1:0-2659 GCA_035605755.1 Candidatus Krumholzibacteriia bacterium | reverse complement strand
AGCTCATGGGGCGAAGTGCAAACCAACGCCAGCTTCGCGCTGAACGCGGTGTGGGGAACAGGCCCGTCGGATGTGTTCGCGGTAGGCGGCGGTGGAGCGGCGGTGCACTGGGACGGGCTGGAATGGAACAACATCGACATTGGCGACGGCCTTTTTCCCAACACGCTATGGGGCACGGGCACGAGCGATGTCTACGCGATGGGCGCGCCCTCCGGCTCAGGTCGCAATGCATTTCACTGGGACGGTCTCTCGTGGTCACCGGTGGAGACCCACACCGTCGATGGCATCAAGGGCGTGTTCGGCGCCGGCAACGAAGTGGTTGCGGTGGGACAGGCGGGCATGATCTTGCGCAAGTCCGGCGTCGAGTTCGTGCCCGACCCGGGCGGTCTCACCGCCGATCTCGAAGCGGTGTGGGTGTCGCCGGACGGCTCACGCGCGTTCGCGGCCGGGGACCAGGGCACCATCATGAGTTTCGAGAACGGCACGTGGACGGCGATGGAGAGCGGGACCACGGAGAACCTGCGCGGGCTGGGCGGCACGTGCACATGCGCCGTATACGCGGTCGGCGAAAACGGCACCGTGCGCAAGTACGACGGAAACAGCTGGAGTGATTTTTCGCCGGGCGTGCCCGCCAATTACAACGAGATCTGGGTCGACGCCGCCACCGGTGATGCGTTTCTCGCCGGCGACGGCGGCACGGTCATGCGCCTCGAGAACGGTGTGTGGTCACCGTTGTCGCTGGGAAGCGTCACGCAGAACATGCTCTCGGTGTGGGGCTCGTCCACAAGCAATGTGTACATCGTGGGAATGCAGCTCAGCGCGTTCCGATGGAACGGCACGCAGTTCAAGCTCGTAACGATCAACCCGCCGCCCAACGTCTACAACTTTCACAGTGTGTACGGGACCGGTCCCGACGACGTCTATGTCGGGGCGGAGCTGCAGGGATTGGTGCCGCCTCCCGCGCCGGCCCTGCACGCGGGCGGAGCGATATTTCGCTGGGACGGACAAGCGTGGACTCCGGTATTCACCGATCCGGTCAGCGATGTGCTTTCGGTCTGGCGTGCCAACGATCACGAGGGCTATGCCACCGGCGACTTTGCGTCGGTGGTTCGCAACGCCTCGGCGGACGGCGGCTGGGTGCGCATCTTCGACATCAGCAATCTCCCCATGCGGGTCAGCTCGGTGTGGGGCTCGTCCATGAAGAATGTGTTCATCGTGGGAGACGACGGCACGATTGTGCGCTATAGTCCGTAGTGCGCCCGCCCTCTGGTCTTTTCAACGCATGCAACCAACCACCGCGCAATTCAAGTTCGCTTCCATTTCGGTTCAGGACGAGTCCGTCGACCGGGTGCTCTCCGCCGTGTCGCACCAGGTCATCGATCGTATCGGCGAGCACGTGGACCTCGCGCTGGTTTTTCCGAGCACGCATTTCGTGAAGCACGCCGCCGAGTTGGGCCTGAAGCTGCGCGGTGCCATCGGTGCCAGGGTGATGATCGGTTGCTGCGCCGAGGGCGTGATCGGCCCCGAGCACGAGATCGAGAATGAACCCGCCGTGGCCATCATCGCCGCACAGCTCCCCGGTGTCGGCGTGCATCCATTTCACATCGATGGTCGTGACGCCCTGGAGCTGGCCCGCACTCCCGCGCGGTTTTCCGAATTCGTAAAACCCGCGCCGGATACGCGCGGCATGGTGATGATGGCCGATCCGTTCAGTACGCCGATGGAGCGGGTGTTGGATGCATTCAATACTCAGTGCGCGGGTCTGCCCATCATTGGCGGGCTGGCGAGCGCGGCGCGCCAGCCGGAGGGAAATCGCCTGTTCATGAATGACACGGTTTTCAAGGACGGGCTGGTGGGCGTGGGGCTCAGTGGTCCGGTGCAGCTCGACGTGATCGTGTCGCAAGGGTGCCGCCCCATCGGGCCCGTTTTCGAGGTTACCGGTGCGAAGGAAAACATCATCGAATCACTGGAAGGCGTGCCGCCGATGGAACGCATCGGCGACGTGCTCGAATCGCTCGACGAAAGCGACCGCGAGCTTCTGCGCAACGGCCTCTTCATCGGACGCGCCATCGATTCGACGCGCGAAAACCTGGGCCGCGGTGATTTTCTGATTCGCGGCGTGATGGGAGCCGACAGCCGCACCGGCGCCATCGCCATCGGTGACATGATCGAGAAGGGCGAGCGCGTGCAGTTCCATCTGCGCGACGCGCGCACCGCGCGCGAAGATCTGGAAATGATGCTGACGCCGCACGCGCTGTTCGGCACGCCCAGCGGCGCCTTTCTCTTTTCGTGCAACGGCCGGGGAACGCACCTCTACGAAGAACCCGATGGCGACATCTCCGCCATCAACTCATTCTTCCACGGCATCGAGCTGGCGGGTTTTTTCTGTGCCGGCGAAATCGGCCCGGTGGGCGGCAAGAATTTTCTCCACGGACATACGGCCAGCCTCGCGTTGATTCGCCCGGCCGGACGGGACCATTAGTCGATGCCTCTCTGGTTCGTTCTGGCACTCGTGCTCGCAATCCCGTCGCAGCGACACTGGGTTGATATTGATTCCGAGACGCAACGCATTGCGGAGGACAAGCTGTCCGAGCTTCAACGCGACGGCGACGTGCGCTCGGGGCACGCGGCCCCCGATTTCAAGAACGCGCAGCTCGAC
>DATNGX010000298.1:0-11718 GCA_035605755.1 Candidatus Krumholzibacteriia bacterium | reverse complement strand
CGCGGCGGACGAGCCCGTGAGTCGCACGGCGATACCCCGGAAAATCAGAACGCACGCCAGGCCGAAGGCGGCTCCCACACACATCACGCCGGCGACCGTTCGCGCTGCACTCCCACCGGCAAACCAGTGAATCGGCGCCGTCGCAACCGCCCACAGCGGGCTCGTGCTCCCGGCTTCCTGCGCTCCGTTGTTGTACTCGAAGCCGTGACCGGCCGCGAGAGCGCGCGCATAGACCTGGTGGATCCAGGCGTCATCGAGTGGAAACGAATCGAAGCGGTCCGGATACGACAGAAAAGAAAATATTCCGGCCAGGTAGATGACCGCCGGAAGCAGAAGGAGACAGGCTCTCCGGGCGAGCATGTTCAGATCATGGCGCACGGAGGGATGCTAGATCATGCCCGTGCGTTTGCGCAGCAACCATTCGGCGGAAAGAAGCAGTAGTACCGCAATGAACCAGGACGTGCTTGCTCGCAGGACCGATTCTGAAACCACGGGAACCTCCCGGGGAGCGACATCGATCTTTTTCGCCAGCTCTTCCACGCCTGTCGGCGTGGTGTATGCGCCGCCTGTGCGTCGCGCGATACGCTCGAGCGCGCCGCGGTCCTGGGCTGTGTTGCGGAATTCGACTGACGTCTGTGACACACGGAACTGGAGGGGTTTCGACTGCACGGTGCGGCCCGGGAGCTCGGCCGTTCCGCGCACCGTATAGAGTCCCGCCGGGAGCGGATCGAGCGAGCCGGTGAGGCGCGTATCCTCGTCGCCCTCGCGGTGCATGCCGACGCGCTGCAGCGGCGTGTTGTCGCCGGTGGAATCGCCGCGCGAGACCTCGACACTCACCGGCACACCGGTAACGGGCTGGAGCTTGTCGTTGAATACTTCGGCGTAGAACACGGGATGCTCGCCGGTGTCGAATACGTTCTTGCGCGCAACCAGAACGAAGCGCCCCGCTTCTTCGCCGCGCGTCAGCACATCGAGGAGCCGCGTCATGAGCTCATCGTATGCGCCGCTGTTCCCGCCCAGAAAACGCCAGCGCCACAACGGCCCCGCCGCCACCGCGGCCACGCGACCCTTCCCCACCGTCTGGTAGGCCAGCGCCGGCACGGGGCGTCCGCGCACACCGATCAACATCTCGGCGCCCGGTTTGGTGGTTACTCCATTATAGAAGCCCAGGAGCGGCGCGCGCTCCTGCCACTCGGTCTGCGACAAGAGCTGCACCAGCGGTGCGGTGACGGGGTGCGCCGCCGCGCGCGAGCCCGGCCCCACCAGCGTGTACTGCAGCGTAAACTGGAACGGCGCATTGCCGGTGACAGGAAGAATGTCCTTCAAGCGCTGCCACGCTGCCGTCGTTTCAAACAAAGACGACGGCCCGGGCAGCACCATCAGGCCACCACCGCGCTCGACGAAACGCTTGATGCCGTCGGTGATGGCCGGCGTGAGCACGGCGTCGCTCACTGAGCCCAGCACGACTGCGTCCGCGGTGGCAAGCTGGGCGGCAAAATCTGCCGCGCGATGGACACGTCCCGTGGGCGCCGCTTCGCGCTGCGGACCCACGAAAAGATCGCACTCGACGCTGGGATCCTTCGCCGCCAGCGCCGTCATGAACGACACTTCCCAGCCCGGCGACAGATCCATCACCAGGATGCGCGCGCGCGCCTTTTCTCCTTCAATGACGATGTCGCGACGGTTGTTGTCGGGCGAGAGGTCCTTTCCGGCCGTGCTGACGCTGAGCACCATCTCCCGCCGGCCGGGCTTCTCGAAGCGCACCGGGATATTCATGGTCGCGCTCGCGTTGCCGCCCGCGAACGAGGTATCGGCTTCGAAGATGGTCTGGTTGCCTTCGGCGAGACGGATGTGCACGCGTTTGGCGGCGGGACCGCTGGCCGCAATGCCGGCGCGGATCACGGCACGCGAGGGCACGCGCACCACCGGGCTGTATTCGGCGTCATCGATGCGCACGTCCTCGGGTGCAATCGTGTCCCCGACACCCACCGTGAATACGCGCATGTCCGGAAGCGCCGGGCGCACCAGTGCGCGCTCGGTCTCATTTCCATCGGAGAGCGTCACCACTGCGGAGATGTGTTCACCTTCGTAGCGGCGCGATACGTCGTCGAGCGCCTGGGTGATGTCGGTGCCCTGTCCGTTGGGCTTGAGCGAATCCGCGGCCGCACTTCCTGCTCGCGTGTCGAAACCGAGTGTTTCCACCTGCGCCCCGCGCTTCTTGAGGTCGGATGCGAGCTTCGAGGCGCTCTCGCGCGCGACGTCGAACCGCGACTTGCCGCCCTGCCAGCCCTGTTCCGGGAGCGTCATACTTGCCGACCTGTCGACAAGCAGGACCACACGCGCCGGTTCCTCGCGCGTGCCGCGTTTGATGGCGCGCGGGTCGATCAGAAACAGCACCAGACACAGGAGTGCTGCGATGCGCAGTGCGGTGAGCAGCATACGCACGGGGCGCTCGACCGCGGGAGTGGTCCGCCAGTATGCATACAGACCCAGCCCGGCAAGCAGCACGGCCAGGACAACGGCCCAGGCCCGCACATCCATGGACAGACTTGTGTGTGTGGAAAGAAAGAACATTCGGTTATATATACGTGCTCGTGCTTCGCGGTCGCAAAGTTACGACAGTATATACACCGGACGCACCGGCGCTACGCAGAATTCAGCGGCCGCGCTGTCGCGCGGCTACGATGCACTCTTGGCGCCGAACGCGCCGATGGCTTCCTGCGTCGTGGGATATGACTCCAGGATGGAGTGGAATTCGAGGAGCTGGAAGACCTCGTGGACATCGCCCACCATGCCGGAGAGCTTCAGATCGCCGCCGTGGCTGCGAATCCGTTTGATCTCCCCGATGAAGATGCCCCAGCCCGCGGAGCTGATGTAATTGACACCGCTCAGGTCCACCACCACGCGGTAGATGCCGCGATCGAGCAGCCCGTACAGCGCCGTCTCCAGCTCGCTGGCGGTGGTGGTGTCGAGATAACCGCTGACTTTCAGGATCGAGGCGCCCGCCTCATTGTTGCCCGAGATCACATTGACGACGATTCCGTCTACAGCCATCGTGCCCTTCCTCATACGTTGCAAAACTCCCGGCGTTGTGAAATCTATCCGCGTCGCTGCGTGCCGCCCTGGGTGCTGCTGTTGCTCGCACTCGAGAAGTCGCGCAGTGCGTCGCTCGCGCTCTCGTACGGCTTCAGAATGTTGCCGAACTCGAGCAGGTCGAACACTTCGCGTACTTCAGGAGACATCGCTGCCAGCTTGATGTCGCCCCCGTTGCGGCGGATCCGCTTGATCTCGCTGATGAAGATTCCCCATCCCGCCGAGCTGATGTACGTCACACTGCCCAGATCGACGACGATCCGGTAGCAGCTTTCATCGACAATCCGCGTAAGAGTTTCCTCGAGACCGGATGCATTGGTGGTCTCGATGGTCCCCTTCAAGGTCAGGACGGCGACCGGCGGGTTGGAGCCCGCGCGCTCTTCGGAAATAACGAGTTTTTCCATGATTGAGCCTGTACGGTCTGTCCAAGATGCAAAACCTAGTCCAATAGGGCCTTCAACAGGAAGTGAATCCCCTGCCGGTCGTTGCCCGACAGCTTGAGGTTTTTCTCCGCCTTGCGGAAGGCCGGGTTCATTTGCAGGGCCTGCCGGAACGACTCGTGCGCCTTGTCGATGAAAATCTTGCATTTTGCAGCGTATAGCACGCCCATGTCGTTTTGTATATCGGCATATCCCGGGTTTGATTCGAGGGCGATCTTGAGGCGCTCGAGGAGCGCGTCGATGTCCTCCTCCGAGAGCTCCTCGGCGCGAAACTTGAGAATCAGATAAAGCTCGAGAGAAAGATCGTTGGACGCGATGGTGTCGAGATCGCGCTTGATGGCCGTGAGCTTCTCGTGCACGAGCTCGTAGTGCTCGGTGTCGAGGGCATTCATGGCGGCGCGGAAATCGTCGCCTTCGAGCTGCGGCTTCAACTGGAGGTTGAGCTCCAGGAGCCGGCGCAGGCGCTGGCGCAGATCCTTCGACAGGTCGTAGTCCTGTTTGAGCACGACGTTCTGCGAGAGCGCGATGGCGAGATTGAGGAGTGCTGTCTGGTAGTAACGGTTGCACTCCAGCGCGCGCTCGAAGCTCGCCGCCGCTTCCTTGCAGCGCTCGAGCTTCAGGTGCGCAACACCCAGGTCGTTGTGCAGGTCGGCGTAGCCAGGCGCGAGCTCGAGTCCCTTCTGGAAGGCGCGCATCGCCTTTTCGCTGTCACCCAGCGCGAGGAGGCAGTTGCCCAGAATGGAATAGGCGCCGGCGTCCTCGAGGCCGAGCTTGATGGAGCGGATGACTTCCGCCATGGCCTCGCGGTACAGACGCTGGCGATACAGCGCCTCTCCCAGGCGCAGGTGCGCCTTCGCATCCACATCTTTCTTGAGACGCTCGCGGAGATCCAGGAGCGACGTCAGGCGAACTCTGTATTCGTCGTGGAGGCGGCGCACCAGTGAACGCAGCGCCTCACCGTTGACGGTCCCGTCATAGGACGAGTTCTGCCGCGTGAGCAGGCTTCCCTCGTGAAAAAGCGAAGTGACAACCAGGCGCTGGGACGGCAACAAGCTCGACTGTACGTAATACTTGGTACCGCTCGAGAGAACCTCGCTGCGATGATCGTAGCTTTCGACCGTACGAACCTCGTTCATACCTGCATGATATCGCGTGGGACGGGGGCGGGCAAGGCGCCCTCCCTACGTAACATCCTCCGCCGAGAGCAGGGTGATTGCAATTCGGATCAATTCGTCGCGTGAAATTTCGCGGCCCCGTTCAGCCAGTCGGCGGTGAAGCGCATCCAGATGCTTGAGCGTGGCCGGCGTCAGGTTGACCGTTACCGGCACTTCGCGCGCATCCGGCGCCAGAGGCGAGCGGCCGCGAATCAAACGCGCCACCGTTTTGGATTCGCGGGTGTCGTTCTTCTCGTCGAAGGGGTCGCGCCCGATGCGTTTCTTGCGCTGGTCAGACACGCGACAACACTTCCTCGGTCAGTTGGTAGTAATCGAATGCGCCGCGCGACATGGGCGAGTACTCGAAGATGGTCTGGTTGAAGCTCGGCGCTTCGCGCAAGGACGTGTTCACGCGGATCACCGATTTGAACACGAGCCCGTCGAAGCGCTCGCGCATCGAGCCCAGCACGTCATTGGAAAGGCGCGTGCGCGAATCGAAGAACGTGGGCAGGATGCCCATGATGGTGGTCTTGTGCGACGAGTTGGCGTTGATCTCTTCCAGGATTTCCATGGTCTGGCGCGCGCCCGCCTGCGCCAGATAATCCATGCTCACCGGAATGATGACCTGGTCCGCGTACGCGATGGCGTTGATGTTGATCAGGTTCACCGTGGGCGAACAATCGCAGATGACCACGTCGCAGCCCTTCAGGTTGGCGAGCGCCATCTCCAGGCGCCGCTCGCGGCTCGTGCGCGTGGCCAGCACCATTTCGATTTCGGCCAGATCCCGTCCGCCCGAATCGATGACGAAGAGATTCTTGCGCGCTTCGACCACATCGACATGGCCGTACTGCAGCAGATCGCACAGCGTGCGCTTGCCCTGCACATCGAAGATGAGCGCGGCATTGCGCTGCGGGTCGCAGTCCACCACCAGCACCTTCATCCCGCACAGCGCGAGGCCGTGGGCGAGATTGACGGCGGTGGTGGTTTTGCCCGTTCCACCCTTGGATGTGATGACAGCGAGCTTTCTCATTTCTTTTCGTCGGGATCGATGTCACCGCCGCCCGAGTCCTTGAGCTTGCCCGAATCCGCGCGTTTCTTCAGGCGCTCCCCGTATTTCTGCCAGCCCAGCGTGCGCAGCTTGTCGTCCTGATTGACATTGCGGTCCTGCGTGGCCGACGCCACGTCGAGATCGGCGCTCTTCGGCGCTTCTTCGGGCTGCGGTACGGCGGGCGCACGGCGCGTCGTCGTGTCCATGGGCGCCGCGTCGATGCGCGGCTTGTCGTCGCTTGCGGGACGCGTGCCGGAACCCGGCAAGCTTTTCCCCAGCACGTCGTCCACATGGTCATCGTGCACAATCTCGGGCGTGACCGGCGCGGGGCGCTGGGCGCGCGGTGCTTCCGGCACCCCGGTTCCGGGCGCCAGCACGGCCTGGATGGCCTCCTGTTCGCCCGTGTAGGCCTTGAGGAACGAGCGGAACTCGAGGAACGAATACACTTCATCGAGGTCCGGGTTCATGCCGAACAAGGCCACCGCGCGGGTGACCTCGTAGGTGCGCGCAAATTGTCCCCAGCCGCTGCTGGAGATGTACTCGACCCCCGTGAGATCGAAGAGCAGTGCGCGGGGCGCAAGCGCCAGCTCGCGATTGAGCTCGTCCGAGAGCAGCGATACCGCGGTGGTTTCAATGACACCGGAGATGCGCGCGATGCGCACGCCTTCCGGAGACGACTCCCAGACAATGTCCATTCCCGGTGTCTGCGCGATGATGCGCTGCGCGGGCTGATCGAAACGCGGGGCTTCGGCGCGCGCCGGCTCCGCTGCGCTGCGCGCCAGGTCCGCATCGGTTCGCGGCGCGCGGAAATCCTCGATGGCATCCACCAATAGATCGAACGACGACAGCACGATGTTGAAGCCGAGCATCGTGAACACGTAGTACACGTCGGGATCCATGCCGAAGAGCTTGATGTCGCCGCCGGCGCGGCGCAGCTCGCGCAGCCGTTCGGTGAACACGCCCCAACCGCCGGAGGAGACATACTCCACCTGCGACATGTCGGTGACCACACGCACGCGACCGCCCTTGATCACCCGATCGAGGGTTTCGCGGAGTTTCTCCGCGCTCACCGTGTCGATGATGCCCTTGAGCGATAGCACTGCGATCTCGCCGTGCTCGCCCACCGTGGTGGCCTCGACCTGGAGGCTCTGCCACTCGCGGTTGAAATCCCCTTCGGCGGTTTCGATGCGGAGCCCCGCGTCCTTCGGAGTCCACGCCGCCTTGATCTCCTCGCCGCCCGCGCGGCGCTCGTCGGGTGGAAGCGCCAGGAATGCGCGCGCATCGGCGATGGTCTTGAAGGCACGGAGCACATCGGCGAAGCCGAGCAGCTCATACACGTCGTACACTTCGCTCGTCATTCCCGAGAGCACGATGTCGCCGCCACGGTTGCGGAGATTCTTCACTTCGCTCACGAAGATGCCCCAGCCGCCCGACGACACGTACGAGATGTCGGTGAGATCGACAACGATGCGCGTGCTGCCCCCGGTGATGAGATCCTGCAGTTTCTTTTCCAGCGTACCGGACGAGCCCGAATCGAGGTGCCCCGACACGCGCACGTCGGTGATTCCATCCGAGGACGACACCGCCACGCCCACTCCGCCCTCACGCGACGTGCTCGGAATGTCGAACAGTGCGTCATCGACACGCGGCGCAGCCGGTTCCCCGGGTACGCCCGCGCTTCCGGCGCCGCGCCCAGCGGGCGCCACCCCCGGAATGTCCCGCAACAGGTCTTCCACGAGATCACGAGGCGTTGACGACGGTCCGTCCGTCCCCGCCCCCGCGGCCGCCGGCGTGCCGGCCGGGGTTGCCGACGGCGGATTCGCACCCGGAATTCCTTCCGCCGTCGCGAAGTCGTCCTTGAGGAGACGGTTGCGCTTCAGATAGTCGATGCGCAGCTCCCGGGTATTCATGTTCAGGCGTTTGAGCTCGTCATAGACCATGCGCTCGGAGATCTGGTGCGCCGCGTCGCGGTCCTTGTTGTACTCCTCGGTGATGCGCTTGGCGCCGAGGTCGGGGTTGGCCGCGATGATGTGGATGATGGCCTTGCGCGCTTCCAGGCTCACGCGCTTCAAGCTCACGTCGTCGCGCAGCACGTCGTTACGAAGACCGCGCTCGCCCATGGTCTCGAGGCGCTTCTTGTAGCGGTAGTAGGTCGCGGGCGACACGCGCATCTGCTGGCACGCGTCCTTCACACTCAGGCCCTGGCCGTCCACCAGCTCGAGCAGCTTCTTGCGAATGCCGTAGAGCACATCGTCCGCGGTGAGCTTCTCTTTCACCGCCACCACGGTGATGTCGTCGCTCTGCGGGTATTCGCCGGTGAACTTCTTGATATCGCCATCGAGTTTCTCGATGAACTCCGTCGGCGGCAAAAACGCGTACTCCTTCACCATCTGGATCAGGCGTTCTTCGCCGTACTGCTCGCGGCGCTCGTTCATGGCCTCGGTGACGCCGTCGGTGTAGATCACCAGCATGTCGTCCTTCTTGAGGCGGACCTTCTCCAGGCTGATGGAGCGGCGGAAGAGCGTCTCGTCGGGAAGGCTGATACCGACCGGGAAGCCGCGCGGGTTCAGGAAGAAGGTCTCCTTGGTCTCGTGGCGGTAGAGAATCATGGGATTGTGGCCCGCGCTGGCGTACGAGATGATCCGGTTCTTGGAATCCAGGATCACGTAGAACATGGTGACGAACATGCCCTTTTTCATGTCGTCGGTGACGAACGAGTTCATCTTGGACATGACGTCGGAAGCATTGCGGTTGCCGCGCGCTTCCATGCGCAGCGCCGTGCGGATCATGGTCATGACCAGCGAGCCCGGAACGCCCTTGCCCGACACGTCCGCCACCACCACGCCGATGGTGTCGTCATCCACCTGCACGAAGTCGTAGTAGTCGCCGCCCACTTCCGCGGCCGCCTGATATAAAGGAGCGATGTCGTAGCCCGAAATCTCCGGGCGCTTGCGCGGCAGGAGCGACTGCTGGATCTGCTTGGCGACCTCGATCTCCTTCTGCATCTTTTCCTGCTCGAGGACCGAGTCGCGCGCCTTCTTGAACTTCTCCGTGATCTCGTTGAACACGCCGGCGATGGCGCCGATTTCGGCGGGACCGCTCACGTCGAGCTTGCCGTCGAGGTTGCCGTCGCCGATGGCGCGCACGCCGTCGGTCAGCATCTGGATCGGCTTCACGAACACCTGCACCAATCCGATGATGAGGAGGATGCCCACGAGGAAGATGGCGGCGAGCAGAAGCGACGTCTGCAGGCGCGTGTCTTCCACCGACGCTTCCACTCCGTCTTCGTACACACCGAGGTGGACCTTGCCGATCTCGAGCGAGGTGTTGTCGGCGCCCTGCACGATGACGGCGACGGAGATGTCACGCACATCGCGCTCGCCGATCTTGCCGAGCGTCCACACCACGCGGCCTTCATCCAGCAGCACCTTGCCCGCCTGCGGCTGATAGTGCTGGAACACTTCGTCGATCTTGCCCGACGCGCGGATGTTGCTCGTCGCGTCAACCAGACGCACGTACGCCACGTCGGGATTGGCGGCGACCTGCTTGGCCAGCTCGGCGCTCAGATTGGTCTGATCGATGGAGAAGTCATCCGGGTTCAAAAGCACCGAGACGCTGCGGCTGGAAATATTCTCCGCCACGCGCCGTTTCTCCAGCCAGCGCGTCGTGCGCTGGGTCTGGATGTCGTGCGTCTGGCGCATGAACACGAACGACCACAGCACCACCATCAACAGCGCAAAACCGCTGCCCGCGCGCACCATGAACTTGAAGCGCAGCGTGCCGCGCACCGGCACTCTCTGCGACATGATCGAGGAGGAGAACGTCGCCTGGCTGCGCTTGGTGAGGATGAGCTCGTTGCCGCCGTCGTTGGCGCGGTACTCGACCGAATCCATGAGGCGGTTGATGAGGAAAACACCCAGGCCACCCTTCTTCCCCGTCTCCACGTACTGGTCGAGGTCAGGGTCCTTTACTGATGAAAAATCAAAGTGTTTGCCGCGGTCCTTAAGGTGGACCTTGATGCGCCCGGATTCGATTTCGGCGACCACCGTGATGTCACCGCCGCCGGGGCGTCCGGAGTATGCGTGCTTGATGATGTTCGTGCAGGCTTCGTCGACGGCGAGCTTGGTGTTGGAGACTTCGCGGGCGGAGAACCCGGCCTCCTCGCACACGTTCACGATGAAATCGCGAACGCGGCCGAGCTGCCCTTCCTGGGCAGCCACGGTCAATTCGCGCCTGACGGCGCGCTCGGTGGTGGTGGCGGCACGCACGATGACTTACTTCCGTTCCTGAACCTTGCGCAGGCGTTCCTTCGCCTCATCGATGGAGCGCTGCACGCTGGTGTTGGTGGGATCGATCTCGAGGATCTTCTCCCACACCGAGATGGCCTTCGCGTATTCGTCCTTCGAGAAGTACTGCATGCCGGAGAGATAGAGCTCGCGAATGCGTGACTTCTCCTGGTCGGTGAGCGGCGTGGAGCGGCGCTTCGCCAGCGACTGCAGTTTCCTGGCGTCGGCGTGGTCGGGCTGCAGCTGCAGGAGCTCGGAGAGATTCTTCATCGCATCCTGGTACTTGCCGTCGTTGTACATCTGCAGCGCGTCGTTATACAGCGTGACGATACGGAGCTTGCGCTGCGTCGCGCTGTAATCCTGGCTCATCGACTCGATGCGCGCGCGCAGGCGCGTGATCGCCGCTTTGGCCTGGGCGTCATCCGGGTTGTACTGCTGCACGTTGTTCCACTCGCCGATCGCCTCGGTGAGACGGTTGTCGCGCTCGAGCTGGCTCGCGCGCGTCATGTGGATCGCGACCTGGTCGTCGATCTGTTTCTGCGTCTGCGCCAGATAGTCGCTCGCACCCTGGTGCTGCGGGTCGACGGCGAGAATTGCCTTCCACTCTTCGCGCGCCGCCAGCCAGTTCTTCTCGTTGAAGCGGTCGAGACCGTTGGCGAAGCGCGTGCGCACCACCGCCTGATTCTCCACGTCGCGCACCTGCGCCGCCTGCTGCGCCAGCACCTGTTCGCGCGCGTGGGCGGACGCGGTGGTTGCTTCCGGATCGTCGGGCAGGTAGTCGAGCACGTTCTGCCACGAGTTGAGCGCACCCGACCAGTCGCCGGACGCCTCCTGCTGCTTCGCCTTCGTGCGCTGCGCCGCCACGCGCGCCTCGAACGTGCGCTTGATCAGCTCC
The DNA here is from genome assembly GCA_035605755.1 of Candidatus Krumholzibacteriia bacterium. GTDB lineage: Bacteria > Krumholzibacteriota > Krumholzibacteriia > WVZY01 > JAKEHA01 > JAKEHA01. The sequence continues at coordinate 802 of DATNGX010000298.1, read as the reverse complement.
TGCTCCTGCTTCGCCTGCTCCGCTTCAATGGCGGCGCGGCGCTCATCCAGGGTCGAGCCGAAGCGCGCGTTGAACGAGAACGACTGGGTAGATCCTGCCGCGTCTTTCGAGAAGAAAGCATAATCCAGACCGTAATCGGACACACCCACACCCAGGCCAAAGGTGGGTGTGCCGTCGTCGAAGCCGGCGCGCAGCGAGATGTACTTCGTGAACATGTACTCGGCGCCCATGTGGAACTTCGAGTCGGCGCGCTCGGGCATGTCGTACTGGAGCATCACGCGCAGCGCCGAGCCGTTGTTGAAATGCCTGGTGTAACCCGCACCCGCAAGAATGGTGCGGTCGATGGTGTCGTCGGCCTGGTCCAAGTGATACTGGCCGCCGGCGACATCCTGCAGATTGATACCGATGGCAAGGTTCGCCATCGCGTCGGGCGTGTAGTGGAAGCCGATGTCGACACCGGGAGCCGTGCCCGAGAACGGATCCACGATCTGGCGGTTGATCTTGAAGCTCGCACCCATGGCCAGATTTCCGAACAGGTAACGGATGTGGCGCTCTGCCGCGTACGAGAACAGGAGCTGGCTCTCGCTGTAGTTCCCTTCTCCGCCCGGACGGCTGGCGTCGTCGTAGATCGGGAACGTCGTCCCCGTGCGCAGGTACCCCAGGCCGAAGGCGCCCGCCGACAAGGTCGGGTACACGAAACCGAAGTATGTGTAGTTTGCTTCCAGATCCAGATCGCCGTTCGGCTTCATGTACATCGCCATGAACTGCATCTGCTGGACGTTCTTGAGGGCGGCCGGGTTCC
>DATNGX010000297.1:0-17056 GCA_035605755.1 Candidatus Krumholzibacteriia bacterium | reverse complement strand
CGACGCGCGACAGCGCGTCATTCTGTTCCGCGGTCAGCACCTCGACCCTGCCTTCGAGTGCATCGAGCGGTGAAATCCTCTCGATGGCTTCGATCGTGACCATGCCTCTCGTGACCAGCCCGTCGAGTATCTCGCGGTCGTAACCCCATTCCTCCAGAATGACCGGCACGAGCGCTTCACCACCGGCGCTCAACAATTCCGTGAGCAGTGCCAGTTGTCTCTTCGCTCGCGAGAGCTTTTTTTGCACTGTTGCATACTCGTCACTGCTCTCACCGGCCCGGCGAAGTGTCACGTCGGCGACACGCGCCATGCCGGTGGGCCTGGCACGTATCTTGGCGCGCCTCAGGCTGGGCGGCAGCACCGACTGCAGGGCCTCACCGCGCGAGCATCCATAATAGGAGGCAATCCACGTCGCCAACTCGAGCAGCGGCGTGGGAACAAAGGTTTCGTGGAGCTCGGAGATGGGTTTGGTGCGCGCGTAGTCGGCCTTCTCGGCGAGCTCCACCACGATGCCGGAGAGAGAGCGCTTCCCGAAGGGCACCTCGACGCGGCACCCCACGGCGATGCGTCCCTGCATGGTTTCAGGAATTTCGTACGTGAACGCCTGCTCGATGGGAAGCGGCAGCACCACGCGCGCAAAGCGCGGAGCGAGAGCAATGAGGTTTTCCGGCGTCATGACGCCGCATTATAACACGCGCTGTCGCGCGTGCTTCACTTGACCGAGATCACTTCGACATTGCCTTCGCGGCGGATGAGCTCGATGGCGACATCGCGCGCGAAGCGCTCGAGGGAGAGATCGACCAATGCGTCGCCCACGCGCAGATTGCGAATCTGAATTTCCTTCACCGACTCGGGCATGACGGGTCGCACGAAGCGCACCTGGCGATGCGGCGCGTCGATCTTCAGGCCCAGCATGGACTGGATGATGGAGAATGCCACCGCGGCGGCCCACGCCTGCGGTGCGCACGCCACCGGATACAGGGTGGGTCCTTCACCCATGCGGCGCGTAAAGCCGCAGAAGAGCTCGGGCATGCGGTGCAGGTCGACGAACACACTGGCGTCGAAGAGCGCCGACGTCACTTTCTGCATTTCGTCGACAAGACCGTAGCGCGCCAGGCCCGACGCGATGATGGCGTTGTCATGCGGCCACACCGATCCGTTGTGGTACGACATCGGGTTGTAGCGGGATTCTCTCGCGCACACGGTGCGAATACCCCAGCCGGAGAAAGAGTCCTCGGAGAGAAGCGTGTGCGCCACGCGCTCGGCGCGCGCCGGGCTTGCAATGCCGCTGAAGAGCAGGTGGCCCGCCGTCGACGAAACCACGCGGCAGGGATTCTTGTCCCCGTCCAGCGCCATGGCGTATGTCGAGAGCTCGTCGCACCAGAAAACCTCTTCAAAGTGGACGCGCAGAGCTTCCGCCTCCTCGAGCAGTCCTGCCGCGTGATCGTTGCGACCGAGATGCACGGCGAGCTCGGCGGCGGCGCGCTTCGCCGCGTACACGTAGCCTTGAACCTCGCACAACGCCACCGGGCCTTCGGCCAGCGCGCCGTCGGCGTGATGAATGGCGTCGAAGGAATCGCGCCAGCCCTGCACCGTCAGTCCTTTGACGGAACGTCGTTGATATTCCACGAACCCGTCACCGTCCGCATCGCCGTAGAGATCGATCCAGTCCAGCGCGGCCTGAATGTGCGGCCAGAGCCGGCGCACGAATTCCAGATCGTTGGTGCGCTGGAAATACGCACCGGCCAGCACCACGAAAAGCGGCGTGACATCGACGCTCCCGTAGTATTGCCCGAACGGAATCTCCTTGAGCGCCGCCATCTCTCCACTGCGCTCTTCGTGCAGGATCTTGCCCGGCTCCGCGTCCTGTTCAGCATCACTCTTGTGCGACTGGTGGTCGGCGAGATAGCCGAGCACACCGCGCGCCATGGACGGGTCCATCCACAGACACATGAGCGCGGTGAGAATCGCGTCGCGACCGAACACCGTGCTGTACCACGGCACACCCGCGTACGGAAACGGTCCTTCCGGCATGCGCGTGACCATCATGTGAATGTCCGCGTCGGAGCGCGCAAGCCAGTCATTGAGCTGCTCGCTGGAGGTGAACACGTGCGGCCGGTCGGCGCGCAGCGTCCGCCACTCTTCGGCGGCCGCAGCGCTGGCGGCCTCGAATGAGGTCACGGTTTCCGCGGCGTGCGGCGGTTCGCACGCGATCGTGATGTAGAAGGTCTTCTCCACAAGGGGCGGAAGCTCATCCCGGAACTCGGCGTGCTCGCCGTCGAGATGAGAGGGAGCCGGCGCAAAGATGAGTGTGGTGCCGCGCACCACATCGTCGAGACCGTGATAGGAGAGCCGCACGCGATCTTCGCCGATTTGGGGAGGAAGCATTTCACCGCGGGCATCGCGCTTGATACCGCGCACTTCAAAGATGTCGTGAAAATCGGCTTCGAACACCGCGGCGAGCGTGATCTCGACCGGGCGCATGGAAAAGTTGCGCACGCGAATGCGCTCGTAGCACGCGCCCTTCCACAGAAAGCAGGAGCGGAACACGTGCACCTGATCGCGCGCCAGCACCACGTCGCCATCGACCACGATGTCGGGGTTGGTGAGGTCCACGGTGAGCATCGCGTTGTCCTCGCGCACCGTCGAGCTCAGGAGCAGCATGCGCCTGTCCAGCAGGCGCATCTCCAACCGGCTCAGGTGGCGCGAGCCGCCATGGTAGAGACCCTGCTCACCCAGTCCGATCTGCTGAATGTTGCCGGACCGGTCCAGCACGGCGAACGTGTCGCCGTGTTTGAGCACGCGCGCCTGTTGCTCAACTCGTGAGGATGTCGCGAGGATGTAGTAGTTGTCCTGAACGCGAATGATCTCTTCCATGCCCGTCTTTCTCGCGCCCGTGTTCTTTCACCAGGCGCTCGTAGATGTGCACGTAATCGGCTGCCATCCGGCGCGCCGAAAAGCGATCCTCGAACACGCGCCGGCAATGCGCGCGGTCGATTTCCTGGATGCGATGCACGGCCCGAACGGCCTCATCAATGGCATCGCAGATGAATCCCGTCTCGCCGTGATCGAGTATTTCCGGCACCGATCCGCCGCCCCACGCAATCACCGGCGTGCCGCACGCGAGCGCTTCAATCATCGTCAGCCCGAACGGCTCCGGCCAGTCGATGGGAAAGAGGAGCGCCATGGCGTTGCCCACCACTTCATCTTTCCCGCGGTCGTCGACTTCGCCCAGGTAGGTGATGCCGGGCTGATTCAACAGCGGCTCGATCGTGCTCCGAAAATACTCGGTTTCGGTCGGATCCACTTTGGCGGCGATGCGCAGCTCGATGCCGCTCGCGACCGCAATCTCGATGGCGCGGTCGAGCCGTTTCTCCGGCGATGCTCTGCCGACAAAGGCAAGATAACGCTCCGCGTGCTCGTGGAAGCTGTACAAATTCCCGGGCAGTCCGTGATACACGGTGCCCTCCCAGCGCGCGTCGCGCACGGGCTCGCGCTGCGCGTTGGAGATCGATATCACCGGCATGTCGTTGAACTCGCGGTAGAGCTCGGGCAACTGCGGCAGATCGAGACGGCCGTGCAGCGTGGTGAGATTGGGGAAGCCCACGCGGCGCGTGGTCGGAAAATGAAGATAGTCGATGTGAAAATGCATGATGTCGAACTCGTGCGCGCGCTCGAAGACCTGATCGATCATCATGATGTGCGGCAGCAATTGATCGGGCACTTCATTCAAGCGCAATGAGTGCGGACACGGCGAAATCAGGCGCGCTTTCGTAACCGAATCGCCGCTGGCAAACAGCGTGACCTCGTGGCCCTGGCGCACGAGCTCTTCAGTGAGGTAGGAAACGACCCGCTCGGTTCCGCCGTAGAGCGCGGGCGGCACGCTTTCGTAGAGGGGCGCGACTTGCGCAATTCTCATCTTCTTGCCCTTTCGTCGAAAAAAGTGGCGGCGACGATGAGAATATAATGACGAGCACGCGCTCCAAGGCGCGTACTCGGGAATGTACTCTAGACGGAAGTAGGGGATTGCAGGAGAGGAAGGCGGCGCGAAAGCGCCGCCCCCCCCGTTTACTTGCGAACGCCCAGGATCTCCTGAATGCGCTCGATGAGACGACTCGGACTGAATGGCTTCACGATGTAATCCACCGCTCCCACCTCGTACCCGAGACGCTTGTCCAGGTCCCGTCCCTTGGCCGTGAGCAGCACGACAGGAATATTCTTCGTCTCCGGATCCCGCTTCAAGCGACGGCAGGTTTCATAGCCGTCAAGCACCGGCATCATCACGTCCAGCACCACCAGGTTCGGCTTTTCCTGCTTCGCTTTTTCAAAGGCGAGCTCGCCGTTGTTGGCCGTGATCACCTCGAAGCCTTCAGCACCGAGGCTGAAGTCGAGAATGTGCAGAATGTATACTTCGTCGTCGACTACCAGAATCTTGCCCAGAGCCATTGCCTTCCTCCTTGCAATCCCGTCGTGTTACGCCTTGAGCGTGGCGTTCAAATCCTCGTGCTCCGCCTGCACCTCGTGCGGGCTTCGTTCGACACGGAAGCGATCCGCGTGCCTCTCGACACCGGCCACGAACGCATCCACCACCTTCGGGTCGAAGAGCGTTCCGGCGCGATGTTTCAGCACCTGAACCGCTTCGCCGAGGGTGTACTGCTTCTGATAAGGGCGATGCGAAATCAGCGCGCGGAACGTATCCGCCACGCGAAGGATGCGTGCATCCATGGGAATCTCATCGCCCGAAAGTTTGCCCGGATATCCGGAGCCATCATAGTTCTCGTGGTGATAGAGCACCGCGTCGCGCACGCGCGGAATGAACTCGATCGGTTTCAGCATGTCGTTGCCGATGATCGTGTGCTGCTCCACGTTGAAACGATCTTCGTGGGTCAGCTCGCGCGGCTGATTGATGATGTTCTCTCCCACCTTGGCCAGTCCCAGGTCATAGACGTGGAAGGTGTAGCGCAGCGTGGCACTCTCTTCCGGTGTCATGCCCAGACCGCGCCCGACATCCTGGATGACCAGCGAGAGCGCTTCGGCGTTGTGCGTATTGATGTAGCGCTTGGCGTCGAGGATCGACTTGAACGTGGAGCGCACGTCCTCGAATTCGCGTGAGCGCTCCTTGAAACGCGAGAGCGCGTCGAGCGCCATCACGACGCGGTCGGCAAAGAGCTCGAGCAGCGCGTGGTCTTCTTCGTTCAGCATCGCTCGCCCCACCGGATCGGTGACGTTGATCACGCCCACCACACGGTTGTCGCGGCGAATGGGAACCGAGAGGAACGACTTCGATTCGTAGCGGCGCCCCGCGGTGCGCACGCGGTTGTCTGCCTGCGCGTCGGTCACCAGGAATGCGCTGTTTTCCTGCGCCACGGTTCCGGCGATGGCCTCGCCCAGGCGCACACGCGCGTGTTCGACGATGTCCTCGTCCAGCCCGATAGCGCTGTCGATGCGAAGCTCGCCCGCTTCCGGATCCACCATCATGAGCGATGCGCGCTTCACGTTGAGCAGCTCGGCGATGAGCTCCACCATCAGCTCCATGTAGCGTTCCACTTCGAAGCGGCGTGTCGACACGTAGTCGGTGAGCACCTCGCTGCGCACGACCGCCTGCTTTTTCGGAATCACGACCACGAAGCGCGCGCCCTTGCCGGGAACGTTCTCCACCCAGATGCGGCCGTCGTGCCACTCCACGATGTTCTTGCAGATGGCGAGGCCGATACCGGTGCCGCCGTGACGGCGCGTGGCCGAACCATCGGCCTGGTGGAAGTGATCGAAGATGCGCTCCAGCTGGTCCTCGGGAATGCCGATGCCGTTGTCCTCCACCACGATGCGCGCGCTCACCACTTCTTCTTCAATGGTGACCCACACGTGCCCGCCCTCGGGCGTGAACTTGGACGCGTTGTGGAGCAGGTTGATGACGAGCTGCTTCATCAGGTCGCGCTCGGCGCGCACCTTGACTTCGTCCTGCGGGAGCCGCGTGTGCAGCGTGATGCGCTTGCTCTCGAAGTTCTTTTCCAGCTCGTTGGCCGCCACCGTCACCAGCTCGTTCATGTTGCACGAGGTGCGCTCGAAGCGGACCGCGCCCGACTCCATCTGCGAAAAATCGAGAATGTCCTCGATCAGCGCCATCAGGCGGTTGCTCTCCTCGTCGATCACGATGAGGAACTCCTTCATGATGTTGCGGTCGATCGACTCGGCGTTCTTGAGCAGCGTCTCGCAGTAGGCCTTGATCGACGTGAGCGGCGTTCTGAACTCGTGCGAGATGGTCGCGACGAAATTCGATTTCATCTTGTTCAGGCCGGAGAGTTTCTCCGTGTACTGCTTGAGCTTGTCGTTCTTCTCGCCCACCTCGCGATAGCGGTTGAGATTGCGGATCGCGATCGTGGCCAGGGTGGCGATGGTCTCCAGCGTCTCGATGACCTCGACCACCGAACGGTCCGGATCCTGCGGCTCTTCCACCGAGATGTAGCCGATGGTGCGTTCGCCGGCGTCATCGTCGACCAGCGGTACAATCAGGCGCTCGACGTCGCGCCAGTGATTCTCGACCACCGATGCGGCAACCCCGGCTGCCTGAGCAGCGCCGGCCGCGGGTTGCGCGGTGCGCATGAAGTAGCTGCGACCCACGCGGAAGCGCGGTTCGACCATGAGCTCGTAATCGGCGATGGACGTGCGGTGGTTCATCACCGCGTCCTGCGCTTCGGCGTTCAGGCCCACGTATGCCTTGGGCTCGAAGGTCTGCGTGCGCTCGTTCAACAGCCGGATGATCACGGTGTCGAATCCGAGATTCTCGCGCACCAGCTCGGCCACCATCTGCAGGAGCTCTTTGATGTTCTTGTGCTGCTGGATGCGGATGCCGATGGCGAGCATGCGCTCGAGATCCTCCGCGCGTCGCACCAGACCCTTGGACTGGTCCTGTTGACGGCGGATCATCGACGTGGAGTCTTCATAGATATCGGAGGCGACGCGGTTGAGCTGCGAGAGCTCGGCCTGCGCCTGTTCGGCTTCGCGCTTGCGATCGTGAGCGGCCGCGCGCATGGTCGTGCCGAGCACGAGATAGTTGGTCTGCAGCGACATCAAGCCCGCCACCAGCGCGACGATATCCATCGCCTGCGCCAGCTTGAGCAGATAGGGTGAACCCCCGCCAAACGTTCCCGCGGCCACCACGCACAGCCACGACGCGCACAAGGCACCGGACAGGATGTAGAGCGTCGGTCGCACTTCGCGCACGGCCAATCCCGTCGCCGAGAACAGCGCAACACTGACGCGCACCGTGGCGCCGATGATCACCGCGGCGAGGAATCCGTTCCACGTAAACGTGGTGCCGCTGGCCTGTGGCGCCAGCGCGTACACGAGGCCGCCGGTCAGTCCGAACAGCAAGGTTTGAAACTGGACCGAGCGCCACGAGGCGGCGGATTCGGACTCGTCGCGGCCGGCCAGCCGCGGCGCGCCGCTGTCGTCGATACCGATGGGCAGGCACTGCGCGGCCAGATACAGGCACGCAAAGTTCAGCAGCAGATACAGAAACGGCGGCCCGGTCTCACTCGCGATGATGGCGTTTGTGAACACGACCACCGTGATGCGGCTGGTAACGAAAGCCAGCGCGGCCACGGTACGTTCGAAGAAATGCTTGGGGCCGGCGGTCATGGCTTCACGCCACAGCGTGAGGAACACAAGCACGACGAGCACGCCGCACAACGTGAGGTACGTGGCGGGCGCGCCTTCGGTGCCGGCGTGTGCCAGAATGCCTGCGTGCGCGTTCATTCCTGCGACGCTCCCACCGTTGAGCCGCTGACCTGCCGACGGTAACGATCCTTGTCGCGGCTCGTGAGCTGGCCGCTCTCGACAAGCACGGACGCGAACGCTTCCACCACGTCGCGGTCGAACTGCGTGCCCGCGCAATCGAAGAGCTCCTGCACGGCGCGATCGACGGCCATGCGGTGCTTGTACGGGCGCCCGATCGTCATCGACTGGAAGGCGTCGATCACGGCCAGGATACGGCCGCCGATCGGAATCTCTTCGCCCTTCAAGCCCATGGGATAACCGCGTCCGTCCCAGCGCTCGTGGTGATACAGAATGATGTTGCTCACCGCTTCCACGAACTCGAGCGGACGGATGAGCTCGGCGCCGCGCTCGGGGTGGCGCTGGATGGCGCGCATCTCTTCGTTGGTGAGATTGAGCGCCTTGTTCAGAATTTCGTCGCTGATCTCGGTCATGCCGATGTCGTGCACGCTGGCCACGTATTGCACGACGCTGACTTCCTTCTCGGGCAGGTTCATCTTGCGCGCGATCTTCACCGCATGGTCGATGGCCTGCTCGATGATGCGCGTCTTGGTCTGGTTGTCGAGGATGCGCTTGAACGCCTCGATGGTGTCCTGCAGGAAGAGGTTCGAGTCCTCCACCACGCGCACGCGCTCGAGCGCGCGCGAAATGCGTTCACCGAACGAAATCAGAAGATTCAAATCGTCGCGGTCGAACGGCTGCCCGTTGGTCTTGTTGTTGACGTTCATCACGCCCACGATGACGTCGTGCACGCGCAGCGGCACCGAGACCAGCGAGGTGGTGTCGTACTGCGGCGCGTTGGGCGCGGTGTAGATCTCGTTCTCCTCTATATTGGCGATGAGCAGCGGCTCGCCGGTGGCGGCCACCTTGCCCGCAATGCCCTCGCCGATCTTGACGCGGGTGTTCTCCACCACCCACTCCTCGATCCCGAACGACATCTTGATGAAGAGCTCGGAACGGTCCTTGTCGAGAAGCATGAGCGATACGCGCTTGGCGGAGAGCAGCTCCGCGATCATGCGCACGATCAGCTCCAGCATTTCGTGCAGCTGTTCGCGCGCGTCCACCAGCTCGCCGATGTAACCCACCAGGTCGTTGAAGCAGTGCTCGCGTGGCAGCGTGAAGTGGAACGTGGTGCCCCTGCCCTCTTCGCTCTCCACGCGAATGGTGCCGCCGTGCTGCTCGACGATGTTCTTCACGATGGCGAGTCCGAGGCCGAGGCCCTCCAGCTTGGAATCACGCTGCGAGCGGGCGCGGAAGTACTTGTCGAACACGCTGCCCACTTCGTCCTTGGGAATGCCGACACCCTGGTCCGCAACCGACACCACCACGTTGACCGCTTCTTCGTGCGCCTGGACCGTGATCACGGTGCCGCGCGATGAATACTTGATGGCGTTGGTGAGCAGGTTGATGAAGACCTGCTTGATGAGATCGGGGTCGCCTTCGACGCGCGGCAGCTCCTGAGCCACGTCCACCACCACGCGCATCTCGCGCTCGCGCAGCGCCGGTCCCAGCACCGAGACCACGTCGTGCACGATCGCGTTCAGATCGAGCGCGGTGCGCGACATCTCGCGCTGCCCGAACTCGATCTTGGTCACATCGAGGATGTCGTTCACGATACGGATGAGGCGGTTCGTCTCCTTGTTGACGATCTCCAGAAACTCTCCGCGCTGAACGAATGAAGGGTCGTTGGCGTTGAGCACCAGCGTCTCCACATAGGCCTTGATCGAGGTGAGCGGCGTGCGCAGCTCGTGCGAGACGTGATTGACGAAATCCGACTTGAGCACGTTGGTCTTGGTCGCCGCTTCCAGGTTGCGCTCGAGCTCCTTGATCTTGCGCTCCAGCGAGTCGTAGAGACGGCTCTTCTCGATGGCCACCGAGAGCTGCTGGCTCAGAACGGTGAGCAGCCGCATGTGCGTCTCGCTCACGGTCTTGGGCACGAAGTCGCCGGCGTAGATGACACCCAGCACCTGGTTGCCCGTCGAGAGCGGGAAGCCCACCATGGAGCGGATGCCGAAGTGATTCACGAAATCGCTGCAGTTGGCGCGCCTGTCACGCGTGGTGCCTTCCACCGAGATGGGCGAGTTGTGGGTCCAGATCCACTCGGAAAGTCCGCCGCGGCGCATGCGCTTGTCGAGGCGCAGCGCGCGATCCTGGTTGAGACCGACGAACACGGAGTGCGTGATCTCCTGCTTCTGATTGAAGAGCACGATGCTCGCCCACGGACGCTCGAGGAGCAGCGTCGCTTCCTTGGCGACGATGCGCAGCAGGGTCTCGAGCGACATGGCAGCGTTGATGCCGATCGAAATGTCATACAGGCGCGAGAGCTCGTCGGCGCGGATCTCGGATTCCTGGCGCTTCTTGCGCAGACGTTCCATCGAGCTGTTCATGCGGTCCTGGAACGCGTTGGACAGAAAGATCACCAGGCTCACGAAGGCGCCCATCACGAGCAGCGAACCCGCGAGGTAGTGCGCGTTCATGTACACACCCGGGGCGACGCGATACACGGTGTAGTGCGGAATCGCTCCGGTGAGCTCGAGGTAGCCGAGCACACCGACGGCCGCGAGCGAGGTCGAGACAAAATAGGCGACCGTCTTCTTCCACGAGAAGGTGTTGCACACGAAGAAGAGCGGAATCGTGAGCATGAACAGGAACGGGCTCTCGATGCTGCCGGTCAGATAGATGAGGGCGACCACGGCGGCGAGGTCGACGTAGCTCGAGTACCAGAGCAGTGCGGCGTTGCGGCGCTGGCGCGGCCAGTTGAGCGTGTCACCGAGCGCGTTCCACAGCCATTCGCCGCTGTACTGCAGGACGCCGGCGGCGAGGAACAAGCCCACCATCAGATTGGTGGGGTATGAGAAGTCGCCCAGGAAACGCGCGGCGAACACCATCATGAAGAAGGCGAACAGCTCGATGAATCTCAGATAGAGAATGCTCAACGGGCTCGTCTCCAAAAGCCGGGACGCGGACTCGCGTTCACGCACACGCGTCATGGCAGAATCGCCCCCGGGTCCCCCCCCGGTGCGAGCGGCAACGTCACGAACACGGTCGTGCCTTGACCGGAGTCGCTGCGAACCGACACATCACCGTCACACATGTCGACCAGGCTGCGCACAAGCGTGAGGCCGAGGCCCGAGCCGGGCGCACGGTTCGCGTCGAGGCGCACAAAAGGACGGAACACACGCTTCAGGTCTTCGGCGGGAATGCCGGTGCCGGCATCCGAAACGCGCAACTTCAGGAGCTCGCCGTCGGAGCCGCCGCGCAGGTCGCGCGACACTTCGGCCTCGACGCGCACCGTCGAGCCGTCGGGCGAGTACTTGAGCGCGTTCTCGATCACATTCAAGAGGATCAGCTTGAGCGCGTTGCGATTGACGGGCACGGGCGGCAGCGAGTCCACGATGTTGAGGCGCACGCGATTGGGCGCATCCAGGGCGGGCGTGGCTTGCTCGAGCACTTCGCGCAGCACTTCCACCACACTCACACGCTCCGTGCGCGGCGCACCGCCGGCACTCTCCACCTTGAGCAGCTCGAGATAGAACTCGTTGAGCTCGTTCAAGAGATCGCACTCGGCGCGCGCTTTCTGAATCAGACGTACCGCGTCGGGAAGACCGGCGTTCTCGACGTCCTCGCACGCCAGCTCGAGGTAGCCGCTGATCGCGATGGCGGGCTTCTTCAGCTCGTGACCCATCACCAGGCGCGTCGACGCCATGATCTGGCGATAGCGCTCCAGGCGCGCGCGCAGCTCGTTGGCTTCAATGCGCGCCTCGTTGAGGAGCGTTTCCAGCGTGGCGGTTCTGTCTTCTGCGGTGCGGATATCCATCACTAGCCGGCCTCGCGTTTGTGGCGCGCGGGATCGACGGCGTCCTGCCGGCGCTCCTTCACGACCACGCTGCCTTCGATTCGTTTTCCGTATTCCTTGAGGCTCGATGCGATGTCGGTCACCTCGGCGAAGTGCTCGATCTGGTTGTCCGTGCTCTTCACGAGCGCGATGGTGACGGCCATCACCGGAATGCGCTTGAGCTCGCCCTGGCGATCGCGCACTTCCAGGTAGCCGCGCTTGACATCCTCGGGATTGAGCAGCGTGACGCCGCCCTTGTCGAACTCGTCCACCACGTACTGCGCCATGATCTCGGCGCGCGCGGGAGAGACCACCATGACGAAATCGTCGCCGCCGATGTGTCCGACGAAGTCATCCTTGCCACCCAGACGTTCGACGGTGCGGCGGATGATCTCGGCGAGATACACGATGATCTCGTCGCCCTTGGGATAGCCGTAGTAGTCGTTGAAGCCCTTGAAATTGTCGATGTCGACGTAGAGGAACGCGTACGGCTTCTTCTGGCTGATGCGCACGATCATTTCACGCTCGATCGCGGTATTGCCGGGGAGCCCCGTGAGTGGATTGGCTTCTTTTTGCCGGATGTTCCACTCGAGCACGTTCTTCACGCGCAGCAGGAGCTCCTCGTTGGAGTACGGCTTGACGAGGTAGTCGTTGGCGCCGTTCTCGAGGCCCGCGACGCGGTCGCGCTGGTCGCCACGCGCGGAAAGCATGATGACGGGCACCTGGTTGAGGGCGAAATCCTGTCGCATTTTGCGACACACTTCATAGCCATCCACCTTCGGCATCATCACGTCGAGAAGTACAAGACTGGGTTTGATTTCCGCGGCGCGAGCGAGCGCTTCTTCGCCGTCGGATGCAGTGAAAACCTGATACCCCGCGCGCTCGAGGGTGAAGCGCAGGATCTGACGAATGTGGGGTTCGTCGTCAGCGATCAGGATGCGGTAACTGGAATTTTCGGGTGCGTACATTTCGTAAACCTAAACGCGCGAATAGAGTTAACTCCGCGCAAAAAGGCAAGGAGCATGCCAAGGATGTGCTTGTCGCACCCTGCGCGCGGAATCGATCGGACATGTTGCGCTTGCACAATCCGCGCCGTGGAAGCATGAAGAATCTTCCCCGCGGGTGGAGACACCACGAGGAACGACGAGGAAGAAGAAGGAAGCGAGAGGAAGCGCGGAGCGCGGAGAGAGTACGTCTAATTCTGTAGTCGCTGCCGGCGACCGAAGAGCGCGAGCGCAATCAGCACGAGTGTGAGCACGGCAAAAATGAGCGGGTTATGGCGCGGCGCGGTTGCCACGGCACCCATGAAATCGAGGGGCGCGGCCTGCTGGATCACCGCGTAGCACACTCCGGTGTAGATGGCTTCGAAGGCTTTGCCGGAGCGTGTCCATACACCGAGGGCCAGCGCGAGAGCGGGAATGAACATGGCGCCCACGCTCCACGCGGCCAGTCCGTGCGCGTCACCGGCGATGGACAGCCGCAGCGCCACCGCAAAGCCGGTCATCACACTCAACATGACTCCGGCGAGCCACGTCGCCGCCAGCTGGCGCGAAAGCGGATGCGGCGCCGAGAAGAACACGGGCTCGGTGTTGTATGTGGCCTCGCGAGTGCCGAGCTTCGACCACAACAACACGGGCCAGAACCACGCGAGCGGAAGCACGATGGCGCGCACCGCATCCAGCGGCGCGGTGAGGGCAGCGATGGAAAGACCGAGCGGTCCCGCATACCACCAGCGCAAACCACGCACCATGAGTTTCCACTCGGCGAAGATAAGCGCGCCCAGCCGCACACCACCGGCGTGTCCATCAAGCGGGGTCAACCGCACATCTACCGTGGTGATTCCCGTATGAGGCGCGCTCTTTTCTGTACGTTCGCGCCGGCGCCCACGCGTTTTCGAGAGATTCAGATGACTCCCTGCGTTATCGAACCTGTCGAACGGAATCGCGGCCACTGCGGCAATACCAAGCCCCAGCAGCACCCACTGCAAACGCCACATGACGTGGTGCATGTTCCAGTGAATCCCGTTCCAGGTGAACGTGGTCAGTCTGACGGCTTCCGTCTGGATGTTGACGCCCATCGAGACGCCGGCCTTGACCGGATCGAAACCCGGAATCTGCGCCGCGCACGCGCGCAGCATGTCGGGGAGCACAATGCCGGTACCGAGCGGGTCGTTGTATAGCTCGGTCTGTTTGTGACCGAAGTTTGCGCCGAGCAATGCGCCCCAGATGAAGACAAACGCGACGTTTCCCATGCCGCCGCGCAGAACCGGCATGGTCTCGAAGAACACCGCCACGGCGCTGGTGATGAAAAGCACGGGCAGCGTGAGCAACACGAAGGGCGCAAACATCCGCCACGCGTTGAACGCGTGGTCTTCACCGCGCACGAACTGCATGACCACGCACGCCAGTGCGACGACTCCGGTCATCGCAGCCAGCACGGCGAAATTGCTGAAGGTCTTTCCCAGCGTGTACTGCAGCTTGGAAATCGGCGTGGTGGCGAGAATCTGCCCCACGCCCGTGCGGCGGTCGCGTTCCAGCGTGTTCTTTACGATGTAGAAGCCGATCAGCGACACAAAGGCACCGGCCAGCATCGCCACGGCGCTTCCGATCCACGCCGAGTTGTAGATCCCGCGGTGGCTGTCCATCGACATCGTCATGTACTTGCTTCCATTGGGAGGAAGAAAGGCATAACCGCCATAGACGCAAAACACGAGCGCCACGAAGAAACCGTGACGGCGCACGCGCTCGTAGAAATCGGCGCGGGCAAGATGATAGAGACGGTGCGTGAGCTTCACGCGGCTTTCGTGCTCGCTTCTTCCGCCGCCGGCGCGACGAACATGAGGTAGGCGTCTTCGAGATTGGGTGCGACCGGTTGCGCGGCCGCCGCGGGTTGTGTGTCACTAACCGCGCGCACACGCACACCGTCGCTGCGACGGATGGTGGCGCTCACGCGATGGCGTTGCTTCACGGCGATGAGCTCTTCGCTGGAGACGACCCACTCCCACACCCGGCCTTCCACCTTCTTCATGAGAATTTCGGGCGCAGCCGATACGATGAGCTTCCCGCGGCTGATGAGCGCGATGTGTGTCGCCGTGGCTTCCACGTCCGACACGATATGCGTGGAGAGAATCACGATGCGCTCGCCCGACAAATCGGAGAGCAGATTGCGAAAGCGCACGCGCTCTTCCGGGTCGAGACCGGCCGTGGGCTCATCGACGATGAGCAGTTTCGGATCATTGAGCAGCGCCTGCGCAATGCCGACGCGCTGGCGCATGCCGCCCGAGAAGCCGCCCAGCGCGCGTTTGCGCGCATCGGCCAGATTGACGAGCACGAGCAATTCCTCGATACGCCGCCGGCAGGCGGCGCGTTCGATGCCCTTGGCTGCACCAATGTATTCCAGGAACTCCTGGGCCGAGAGGTTGGGGTAGATACCAAAATCCTGCGGCAGATAACCAAGCTCCGCTCGCAGATGGTCCGGAGACTTCACGATGTCGGTGCCGTTCCATGTGACACGACCATCGGTGGGCTTTGTAATCGTCGCGAGGATGCGCATCAAGGTCGACTTGCCGGCGCCGTTGGGACCGAGGAGCCCGAGAACTCCCGGACCCAGCTCCAACGAGAAGTCGTCCAGCCCGCGCACGCCACGTCGATACGTCTTTCCGACGTGTTGAATGGAAAGATTCATCTTCGGGGTTCCTCTCGTGGGGGTTCGCGACCTGCCGGTCGCGTATCAGGACCAGGATTTGATCGGGCCGCGCGTGAACACGTCCAACGACAAACCATCATTACGGCCGGCGGCAAGCAGATGTTCCGCGGTGGCGGCAACCATGGCGCCGTTGTCGGTGCAGTATTGCAGAAGGGGTGCGTGGTAGGAAATGCCCGCCTTTTCACAGGCGGTCTGCATGGCCGCGCGCAGCGGGCCGTTGGCGGCGACACCGCCGGCCATGTACACGTGCGCCACGCTGTTCGCGCGCGCACAGGTGATGGTGCGTTCGACGAGCACGTCCACGATGGCCGCCTGCGCCGACGCCGCGATGTCCGCCACCTGTTGCTCGCCGAGCTCCGCTCGGGCGTCGACGTGCTGGCGCACCGCCGTCTTGAGTCCCGAGAAGCTGAAATCAAAACCGCCGCGGTCGAGCATCGCGCGCGGGAATGCAATCGCCTTCGCGTTTCCCTTTTCCGCCACGCGCTGCACCACGGGCCCGCCCGGAAATCCAAGCCCGAGCAACTTGGCGATCTTGTCGAACGCTTCGCCGGCAGCGTCGTCGCGTGTCTGGCCGATCAATTCATAGCGACCCACGCGCTCGACGCGATACAGCGCGGTGTGTCCACCCGAAACGATGAGCACGATGGCCGGACATTGCAGCGGTTCACCGGCGAGCTCGTTGGAAATCACGTGGGCTTCGATGTGGTGCACTCCGACAATCGGCTTTCCAAGACCGATGGCGAGCGACTTCGCAAATCCGACGCCCACCAGCAGTGACCCGACCAGTCCCGGTCCGTTGCTCACGCCGATGCCCGCGATGTCCGCGCCGGTGACGCCCGCTTTTTCGAGAAGCGCGTCGTACACGGGAAGCAGCGCGCGCATGTGCTGTCGCGATGCGATCTCGGGCACCACGCCGCCGTATGCTTCGTGAATGAGCTGGCTGGCGGTGAGGTTGGCGAGGATGCCGCGCTCGCGGTCATAGAGCGCGAGCGAAGTGTCGTCGCACGACGTTTCGATGCCGAGGACAATCATGATGGGAGTAATACGAAACCGGCGCGCACGACGCTACAGGACGTCGTCGCCGCTTTCGCCCGTGCGGATGCGGATCGCATCCTCGACCGGCAGAATGAAGATCTTCCCGTCGCCGATGGAGCCTGTCTTCGCGACCTTGACGATGGTCTCGACCACCTTGTCGACTTCGTCGTCGGCCACCACGATTTCGAGTTTGCTCTTGGGAAGAAAGTCGACGCGGTATTCGCTCCCGCGATAGAGCTCGGTGTGGCCTTTCTGGCGACCGAAGCCCTTCACCTCGGAAACCGTGAGGCCCTTGACGCCGATCTCCATCAGCGCGGACTTCACGTCGTCGAGCTTGAAGGGCTTGATGAATGCTTCGATTTTTTTCATGCGTGCGGACGGCGTGTCGCGCGCGCGTTCTTGCGCGACAACTGCCGAGCACGATGGAGTTTACGGTGGTCGGACCATGCGTGCAAGTGCTAATGTTTTGCCGTTCCCGCCTGCGTCTTCTTTATGAGTGAAACACGCCGACAAATGCTGCGCACCATTGTGGAGGACATCCACGAGGACATGATGCGTTCGCTGGTCGACGCACCCGGGGCAGCGGCGCGACCGCGCGACCCGCTCGAGACGCGGCTCGGTGCGTGCGGTTTCGACGGCACCCCCGCCACCGCAACCAGTTTCGAGCGGGCGTGTGTTCGCATGCTCGCTGCTGATCTCACCGACGCG
>DATNGX010000296.1:0-2537 GCA_035605755.1 Candidatus Krumholzibacteriia bacterium | reverse complement strand
GTCCGATCTGGCGGAGCACCATTCGGAATGGGTCGATCCGATCTCGACTACGTATCGCGGCTACGAGGTGTGGCAGCTTCCGCCCAACACGCAGGGCCTCTCCACTCTGGAAATTCTGAATATCGTCGAAGGCTATGACTTCTCGAAGATCGAATGGGGCTCGGCCGATCACGTCCACATCGTGATCGAAGCCATCAAGCTTGCGTTCGAAGACCGCGCGAACTACATCGCGGACCCTGCGTTCGACAAGTTGCCGGTCGCCAAGTTGATTTCGAAGGACTACGCGGCGGAACGACGCGCGCTGATCGACATGAAGACCGCGGCGAAGCGCGTCGAGCCCGGCAAACTGGGCGGCAACGACACCGTGTATATGACGATGGCGGACAAGGACGGCAACATGGTGTCGCTGATTCAGAGCAACTATCGCGGCATGGGGTCGGGGATGGTGCCGCCGGGACTGGGCTTCATGCTGCAGGACCGCGGCGAGCTCTTCAATCTGGAGGAAGGCCACGCCGACACCTATGCGCCGGGCAAACGTCCCTTCCACACAATCATTCCGGGATTCGTGACCAAGGACGGCGCGCCGTACATGTCATTCGGTGTGATGGGCGGATCGATGCAGCCGCAGGGACAGGTGCAGGTCTTGATGAACATGATCGACTTCGGCATGAACCTGCAGGAAGCGGGCGATGCGCCGCGCTTCCGCATCGACGACACGTCGGAACCGACGGGCGAGAAGATGACGGACGGCGGCTCGGTGTTCCTGGAAACCGGATTCTCGATGGAGACGATGCGCGATCTCGCCGCGCGCGGCCACAGCGTCAATATCGGACGCGACGGCTTCGGCGGCTATCAGGCCATCAAGCGTGTGAACGGCGTCTACTATGGCGCGTCGGAGTCACGCAAGGACGGCCAGGCGGCGGGCTACTAGCGGCGCGCGGCGTCGACCAGATCCGCCAGCGTCTTCAGATCGGGAACGGCGAGATCGGGTTGCGCGGCGGACATGGAGGTAGCACCATCGCCGTCCTTGTCGTGGCGGCGGTTCACCCACACGTTCGAAATTCCCAGCGCTCGCGCGGGTGCGATGTCGTGAAAGCGGCTCTGCGCCGCGTGCAGCCACTTCTCTTTGGGCACGCCGATGATCTGATGCGCGTGCACGAAGTTCCGGTGTGACGGTTTGTACGTTCCCACCTGCTCCGCGGTGATCACGAAATCAAAGGGGACTTGCAGCATACGCGCCGTCTCCGCGAAGAGATCGTCGTCGGTATTGCTCAAGATGGCCAGCTGGTAGTGCTTCTTCAAACGCCGGAGTGACTCGACGGTGTCGGGAAACGCCGGCCACTGCGGGAGCGATTGGGAGAGCGCGTCGAGATCGACCTTGTCGGCTGCGGCGCCGAAGCGCTGCGTCAGCCCGCGCATGACGCCGCGCAACACATCGCGGTAGCGCAGGTGGTCGCCGCCGGACTCGAGCGCACTCTCGAGCAGAGCGTACGCCTCCAGCATCTCACGATCCGATGCACGCAGATGAGCGGTCTCGCGCAGCGGTCGCAGCGCGTTCAAAATACCGGTCTCCCAGTCGATCAGCGTTCCGTAGCAATCGAACGTGATCACTTCAAAGCGACGAAAATCCAGCAATGTGTTTCTCCGGAGTGAAGGATGACTCGAGGGGTCAGCGCGCGTCGCCGCCGCGGCGCACGAAAGTCTGCCACGCCGCCTGCTGGGGCAAGTGTCTCACGAGCATGTACGCGGCCACAACGAGCAGAATGTAGAAGTCCATGCGCTGGCGCGTGATGATGAAGAGCGCAAAGCCCAGCACCGCCGGGCCCTCGGCAAAAGCGGCCGTGACGATCGAGGTGACGCGCAAACGCGCCAGTCTGGCAGCCGGGTCGGCCGGAGCCGAGCGCAGCAAGATGCCTTTGATCACCGTCGCGCTGAAGACCAAAATGCCGGCGAGAACGAAGAAGGTGATGCGCAGGAGACTCAGGGCGGTCACCGGCTGCGCGTCAGGCTGCGAATGGCGCAGAAACTCGACCATGAGCACATAGACGGGCAGTGACGAGGCAATGCTGGCATAGATGAATAGCGTTTGTTTGTGAGCAGCGTTGATCTTTTCCAGCGGGAATTCGGCAGCAGGGGCGTTTTCGACCATGGATCAGGGTTCCTTCCATTCATAGCCGCACTCTTTGCACGCCCAGCGCCGTTTGCGCCAGGGAACGATGAAGCCGAGCAGCAGCACCGACATCGCTTCCATGCGGCGGCTGAAGCGCGTGAAGTAAACGTCGTCGCAGTGACAACGCGGACAGATCATCTCCTCTTCGGAGCCGGCGCCGGCCACGACCACCAACCGCGGACGCGGGCGCAGAATTTCTTTGGCGCGGTCCGCTTCCCATGACGGCACCATCAGCTTCACGCCGCCCACTGCGTTCGAGAGCAGCCAGTCGACGCGAATCAGGTATTCGTCGCTCACCACGCACGTGATCCCGTCCGCTTCGAGCCGCGTGCGCGCCAGATGCGCCTCCACCGGCCGGCTGTACGAT
>DATNGX010000295.1:0-2715 GCA_035605755.1 Candidatus Krumholzibacteriia bacterium | reverse complement strand
GTCGATGCGGTCCGTCATCCTGTGCGCGCGCCACGCCTTCACGATGCTCGGTACCACGCCCAGCACGGCCACGTTGGCGTCACGCACGAAACGGCAGAACTCGGGAGTGTTGGGCGCGCCGTAGTACAGAGCCATGCACGCCTGGTTGATAAGACACGCGTAAATGAGCCACGGACCCATCATCCATCCCAGGTTGGTCGGCCAGGCCACCACGTCGCCGGCGCGAATGTCCTGGTGATAGAAGCCGTCGCTCGCGCACTTGATCGGGGTGGCGTGTGTCCACGGAATGGCCTTGGGATCGCCGGTGGTGCCGGATGAAAACAGGATGTTTGTGAACGCATCCGGGCTCGCGGGGCGCGCGCTGAAGCTCGACATCTTGACCAGGAACTTGTTCCACTCGCGGTCGGTCACGCGGATCTTGACCGCCGGTGCACCGCCCGCGTGCGCGCACACGATGCAGGCCCGCGCTCCCGCTTCGACCACCTTGGTGTACATGGGGAGCGTCTTGCCGCCGCGCACCACCACATCCTGCGTGACCACGACCTCGGCGCGCGCAATGCGCAGCCGCGTGCGAATCTCATCGGGCGCGAAACTGTCCGCGATCGACACCACCACACCGCCCGCTTTCACGATGCCGAGATACGCGGCCACCGCTTCGACAGTCATGGGCATCGCGATGGCGACGGCGTCGCCCGAGCGCACGTTCAGGCTCAACAGGGAATTGGCGAAACGATTGGACAACGCGTCGAGCTCGGCATATGTCACCGTCTCGAGCTTGCCGCCTTCGCGCTGATAGACGATGGCGTTCGCGTCACCGGGAGCACCGAAACAACTCTCGGCGATATTGAGCGATGCGCCGGGAAACCAGTGCGCCTGCTCGGGACCGCCGTGCGCGTCCAACGCACGCTCGGGTTTGGTGCGAAACCGGATGCCGAGTGCGGCCACGGTGTCGCGCCAGAAATCCTCGCGATTGTCCGCGGCCCACCGGAAGAAGTGCGCGTACGACGGCTGGTAGACGCGGGCACACGTCTTCGCGATATTGGTGCCGATGGCCTCGTCGGCCGTGGGAATCCAGGCCGGGCGCGGACCGCTGGCCTCGTTCCAGGCGTCGAAAATGTCGTCCCAGCACAGCCGGTGGACGGCGTGGGGATGCTCGGGCTCGAGCACGTGGCGCGACACGGCGCGCCACGCGTCGGCCAGTGCGACGCCGCGCGTGGCGGCGTGGTACGAAGCAAGGAACGAGGTGGCCTCGCCGGCGGGGAGGCCGGCTTCGGTCAGTGCTTCAAGGGTGAGGGCGGTCTGCATGAAAGAAATGTCGATAGCGACGAAACGATGCGCGCCGGATTATAATGTCCGGCCGACACAAACGGCAAAGCCCGATATGCAGGTCCGTTCCGTAGAATTTTTCGGCTCCTTCGGCTACCCGGCCGGGCTGCCCGACAACCCCCGGCCGGAGGTGGCGTTTTTTGGCCGCTCCAATGTGGGGAAGTCGTCGCTCATCAATACCATCCTCGGCCGCCGCGGCGAGGCGCGCGTGTCGAAAACGCCGGGCAAGACCCGTTCCGCCAATTACTTCAACATCAACGACTCGTTCTTCCTCGTCGACATGCCCGGCTACGGCTACGCCAAAGCGCCGAAGGCCGAGCGCGCGCGTTTCGTGAAGCTCTACGAGCAGTACATCGAGGCTGATGATCGCCAGAGCGCCATGGTGCAACTGATCGACGCGCGCCACGATCCCACCGATCTCGACGCCGACTCGGTCTACCGACTGGGCCGATCGCGCCGCCCGCTGTGCCTTGTCTTCACCAAGGCGGACAAGGTGAGCCGCAACAAGCTCGACGCGAGCATTTCACGCGCGGTCCACGCCCTGACCGTGCGCAATGATGTCGGCGTGGTGCCGTTCTCCAGCGTCACCGGACAGGGAAAGCGCGAATTGTGGGCCTGGATCGAGTCGGCCCTGGCGCTTTGAAAAAGCCGGTCGCAAACCCTATAATCCCGCCGACCCTCTATTAAGGAGACACATGCGTACACCGAAGTTGTTTACGCCGGGGCCCACTGCCGTCCCAGCCGAGATTCTCGAGATCCAGGCCCGTCCGCTCATCCATCACCGTACCGAAGAATTCCGCGAGGCGTTGATCGGCGCGACCAAGGGGCTCCAGTACATCCTGCGCACCGAAGGCCCCGTGCCCATTCTGACCGCTTCGGGTTCCGGAGCCATGGAAGCCGCGGTCCTGAACCTCACCAAACCGGGCGACACCGTGATCGTCACCGAAGTGGGAAAGTTCAGCGAGCGCTGGCGCGAGATCGGCGAAACCTTCGGCATGAAGGTTGTCAGCGTGAAGTGCGAGCCCGGTGAAATTGTCACGCCGGCCGAAGTCGACAAGGCCTTCGATCAGAACAAAGGCGCGACCGCCCTTTTCTGCACACACTCGGAAACCTCCACCGGTGTCCTGCTCGACGTCAAAGAGATGGCGAAGGTGGCGCACGCCCACAACGCGCTCGTGGTCGCCGATGCCATCACCAGCGCCGGCTGTCACGATGTGCGCACCGACGAGTGGGGCCTGGATGCGGTGGTGGGCGGCTCGCAGAAAGGCGTCATGATCCCGCCCGGGCTGGGTTACGTGTCGCTTTCGCAGCGGGCACTCGGGAGAATGCAGGAGAAGCGTCATGCAGTTTACTACTTCGACCTACTGAAAGCTGCGAAGCAGGCCGAAA
>DATNGX010000294.1:0-3850 GCA_035605755.1 Candidatus Krumholzibacteriia bacterium | reverse complement strand
GTTACGAGGCGCAGGTCTCGGAGCAGAGCTTGTAAACGACCGGATCCGTTGGGCACGCGAACAGGGAATCGAATCGATCTATCTGCTGACGACGACGGCAGCGGAATATTTCGCGCGGCACGGCTTCGAGATTGTGTCTCGCGATGATGCGCCTCCAGAGATTCGCGCGTCGAAGGAATTCAGCGAGATGTGTCCATCAACGGCAGTGTTCATGAAACTAAAGAGAGGAGGTGTGCGATGAATACCATCTACATGGGCGGTTGTTGCGGCGGCGGCGGCTGTGGCTGCGGTTGCGGCGACTGACCCGAATCTCACGAAGAACGGCTCCGTTCCCAGGGCCCGGGAGCGGAGCCGGAGTGCGGCCCGTTACGGACCTGAATTCCGCGTGACGTTTCGCGGATCCCCACGTACGCTCCGTTCGCATGAACGGGCCCACCATGTTCGGCAACGGTCTATCGCATCACGGTGCGCTGCTGGTTGGTTATCTCCTGGCACTCATCGTGTGGGATCGTATCGCCCGGCGTCAGCCCAATCTCTGGCCGGCTTCCGATGCCCCCGGCTTTGCGCACCCGTGGCGCGAGCTGGGTTACTGCGCACTCGGAATCATCGCCGTCATCGGCGTGGGCCAGTTGTACACGCGGCACTGGCTCCTTCCGACCAACGACACGACTGCCACGCAGCCGCTCGAAGCCATCAATCAGCTCCTCATCTTCAGCCCGCTCCTCGCGGTGCCACTCATTCGCAGGCAGGGATTTCGCAGCATGTGGCTTCCGATGCATCGTGTGTGGCAGCGCGTGCTGATCGGGCTCGTGATCTCGCTGATTGCGATGCTCGCATTCGTCAACCTGCGCGCGGGTTCGGGGCGCTGGATCGACGTGGTCCGCGAGGTGTACCACCCGCAGAATCTGGGCAATTTCGTGCAGGTGCTGTGCGAGGACGTTTCCATCGCGATCGTCTTCGTTCGTATGCGCGCGGCCAGCGGACTTCTATGGTCTATTCTGCTTGTTGCCGTGTTGTTCGCGGCCGCTCACATTCCCGCCATGCTCTCAACGGGCGCGAGTCTCAACGATATCCTGGATCTGGCCATGGATGCCGGTCTCGGCATCGTCGTCCTGTATTTCCTGCAACGCTCGAGCGATGTGTGGTGGTTCTGGCTGCTTCACTTCGCGATGGACATGATGCAGTTCTACGCCGTTCCGGGCGTGACGCACTGAACGCTCCGAACACCTTGTGCTAAATGCCCGGCCTCATTTGCACGGGTGTGTTCGGGACCGTTACGGTCCTGCTGTGTTGATGTGTCGACACTGACAGATAATTTGCCGTCGTAACGAAGGTAAATTTCGCCCATGTCACTGTCACCGGTGACAGTGAAAAATCACCCGAATTTGCGGCGTTTACCGTCGCCGGCGACCGTGAAAAATCCCCCACATCCACTCTGCACCGACACGCATTTCGCGCGCCTTACTCCACCTCGCCCTGAATGAACCAGCTCATGCGCGGGCGGTCGTAGTACATCCAGAGTACGCGCTGGTTGGACGTGCGCACGTAGTAGTATTCACGCTGCACTTCGCGTGACCACCATCCACCCGACACGATGAACGGGCCCACCGTTTCACGCACCGTACCTTCGTCGATATGCCGAATGAGCTCGGCATGCGCGTCGCGATGCCGCCCCGGTGAGAAGGGAACCGCGCGGGTTTGAATACGCCGC
This sequence comes from Candidatus Krumholzibacteriia bacterium, assembly GCA_035605755.1. Taxonomy (GTDB): domain Bacteria; phylum Krumholzibacteriota; class Krumholzibacteriia; order WVZY01; family JAKEHA01; genus JAKEHA01. The sequence continues at coordinate 2,139 of DATNGX010000294.1, read as the reverse complement.
ACCAAGGGCGGCGACTTGACGGCGCGTGGCGCGGGCGCCGCCACCGCGTCCACAGGCTCCCATTCAAAGCGCGCTTCGGGAAGATGTCCTTCGCGCAACACGGCGTGCACCACCGCCTGATCACCCAGCTCGGCGCGCACGCGCGCCATGGCCCGCGCGGCGGAAGCGGCATCGCGCGTTGTGCGCGCGGCAAACAACTCGGTTTGCGAGTGCCGGCCCGGAGCGCCTTCGCACTCGATCTCGATACCCACCACACCGCGGGCATGGGCGTGCGCGTCGAGAACGGCAGCGAGGCGCAGGCGCAACAGCTCCACGATCTGCATCAAATCCAGCGTGGGAGAAGCGGGCTGCAACCGCTCGGATACGTGGCTGCCGTCATCGAACGTGAGACGAATCGCCAGCGCAACCAGCACATGGGCGCGCGCATCGAGCGTGCGCGCGAGAGCGCGCAGCTCGCGCTCGATCACCGTTAGCAATCGCTCGAGGTTGGTCTCGGGATCGTCGAGATGCACCGACGCCGCCACCGGCTCGCGCGGTGCCAGCGGCTGAAACGGTGTGGCCAGTGCACCGCTGGCTTCCTCGTGAAAGCGATGCGCCTCGCGACCGAAACGTGTGCGCACGCCGTTGGCGGGGAGCTCGAGAAAACCTCCCAGCGTGGTGATGCCGAGGCGCTCGAGCGTGTCACGCACGTCGGGTTCGAGCGGGAGCCGCGTGAGTGAAACGCACGCGGCGCGTGATCGCTCCTCCTCCAGAGTTTCCATTACGTAAAGCCGCGAGCCGGCATCGGCGCTCAGGTCTTTTGCTGACGCATATGTGCCGATGCGCGAATGACCCACCACGAGATTCGCCTCGAAACCGGCGCGCGTCACCTCGTCACGCACCAGCTCCGCCCAGCGCATCATGGACGGATAGAGCAACGAGAGACCCGTCGCTCCCATCCAGAACACGCCGGGCTCCTCGCGCGAGGGCTCGACATCGGGCGTGTAGAAGCGCAGCGACGAGAGGAGGGCCTCGATGGCGGAACCGATATCACTGACAGGGACTTCGCCCGCCCGCAGCGGGGGCACGAGCGAGAGCGCGGCGGCGTAGCGCATGCCGGGGAGAATGCGGTGGGCGCGCGCTTTTTCGTTGGACCAGAGAATGACGCCCTGTGCGATGTCCCGGTCGACCACGGCCACCGGATGCTCGTTCCATGCAGCATGCCGTCGCAGCAGAAGTTGCAGGGGAAATTCAGGAAGAATCAGGCAAGCCAGCATATTGATTTTCGGGCGATCCAGTTCACATTTTTCACAGGACCGACTCAATCGCCGCCCCGGCGCACAGATTCGTCATATGCGAGCGGGCATAAACGGTTTGCCGCAGGAGGGCCACCGGATGCTGCAGGGCTTTATCGATCTGATCACGTTTAAAAGGAGTCAAAAGATGGATAATAACCGGATCGCTCGCGCCACCATTCGTATCAATGCGACCAGCGAGCGGGTGTGGGACGCACTCGTCGACTCGAATGCCATCAAGCAGTACATGTTCGGCGCGCAGGTTCATTCCGACTGGCAGGAAGGCAGCGCGATCACATGGAAAGGTGAATGGCAGGGCAGACCGTACGAAGACAAGGGCGTCGTTCTGAGCGTGAAGCCAAAGCGCAAGATTCAGTACAGTCACTTCAGCCCTACCTCCGGCCTCCCCGACAAACCCGAGAACTACCACACGGTGACCATCGAGCTCGCGTCCGCCGGCGATTACACCGACGTGTTGCTGGCCCAGGACAATAACGAGAGTGACGAAGCGAAAGAAAGCTCCCAGCGCAATTGGGAGACGATGCTCGATTCACTCAAAAAGTACGTGGAGCAATAGTCATGAGCAGCGGCCGGCCCCTGGGGGCGCGGTCCTTGCTCGGTGCGGGCTCACCGCCGAAGTTATACGATAAAGCCCGACGGTGGGCCCGCACTTATCCGCTGCTCCAGGCCGTTCGATTCCACGATGGCGTTCGCCGGCCCCATCTACAATGCCGGTCGCAGCATCGTCAACGACGACGAGGCCGCCAGCTTCGCCACGCGTGAGCGCTATGAAATCTAACTCTTCGGTGGCAGCGTGCGCGCGAAGCGAAGGCTGCGCTCGATCCACTGCCCGAGGGATGCTGCG
>DATNGX010000293.1:0-3959 GCA_035605755.1 Candidatus Krumholzibacteriia bacterium | reverse complement strand
CGTTGCGGAAAGTCGTGCGCAAGATTCTCGAACACGACACTCTTCTCGCCGATCTCGATGGAATGAAACACGGCCGGCTTCTGGCCTTTCGGATGCGCTTCATAGATGAGATATGGGCCCGACTCGCGGATATCCACCGATTCAAAATCGAGAATGCTGTCACCCTGCATGGTGACACCGAACGAAGACAGGCGATCGCCGTAGACGCGCCAATCTTCATTGACGTGCGTCGGAAGTTCTCCCGCTTTCTTCGACGTGTAGACTCCCAGCCACCTGCCTTCCAGCCAGTGCACCCGGGAAATCTTGGGAGTGTCCGCGGCCATCACGGCAGCCGCGCAAAGGAGAAGAATCAGCAATACAAGAACATGTCGAGCGCGCATGCGCTCAGGATAGCATTCGCTCGATGGCTGCTTCGATGTGAATCTTCGTGGTGTTGAGGAAGGGCACGCCGCCGTGCTGATCTTCCCGAAGAATGAGCGGAAGCTCGGTGGCGCCGAGGATGACGCCGTCGATGCCCTCGGTTTCGCGCATGCGGTCGACGATCTCGAGGAGTATCGCGCGCGACTCGGGCTTGTAGATACCGGGCACGAGCTCGTTCATGTAGATGGCGTGAATGGTTCGCTGATCGCCCTCGGACGGAACCACCACTTCGATCCCCGCGCTCCGGAATACGCTGGGATAGAAACCGGCGCGCATGGTGAAGAGGGTTCCGAACAGCGCCGGGTGCTTGATGCCGCGCGCTTTCACTTCCCGGCACGTTGCTTCCACGATCGAGATGATTGGAATCGGCGACCGGCGCTGGATTTCGTCGAACGCGATGTGGGGCGTGTTGGCGGAGATGAGCGCGAGGTCGGCACCTGCTTTGGCCAGCACTTCCAGTTCATCCGCGAGGAAATCGACGAGCTCGCCCTGTTGCGCGGCCGCGACGTGCCCCATGACGCGCGTCAGGTTGATGCTGTTGACGACGAAGTTCGGATAGCTGCCGTCGTTGATGCGCGAGCGATACGCCGCGATGAACGAACGGTAGTAGTCCACCGTCGATTCGGGGCCGAGACCGCCGATGATGCCGAGCTTCTTCATTCCGTTCCTCGCTTTGTGCCGAAACTACCGCGTTCGCTCGAATCATACAGGCCTCTCCACACCGGCCCCATACATAGAACCTCCGACGCAGCACCGTTGAAAACCCGGTGGCTCATACTTCGCGCGCCAATGGTGGGCTATGTTGCGTGGGAGCGAAAGGAGACTCACATGGCCATCTGTGTCACCTGCGGAAACGACTACAAGAAGAGCTTTCAGGTCGTGATGGACGGCAACAGCTACACCTTCGACTGCTTCGAGTGCGCGGTTCAGCGCCTGGCACCCACGTGCGCCCATTGCGGCTGCCGCGTCATCGGCCACGGCGTCGAAACCGGCAACGACATCTTCTGCTGCATGAGCTGTGAACGCATGGGGGCGCGTCAGGCCCACGTGTAGTATCCTTGCCGCGTGGCGCCGCCCAATCCCAACGATCGCCCCGCGGACAGCCTTCCATCCTTTGAAGAGCTCTACGAGCGCTACGGCGCTCGTGTGCTCAACCTCATCCATCGCATGACGGGCAACGACGAGGTCTCGCGTGACCTTGCGCAGGAGGTGTGGCTGCGCGTGCACGCGCACCTGGATCGGTTCGAGGCGCGGGCGGATATTTTTACGTGGATCTATCGCATTGCGGTCAATCTCACCCTGAACCATCTGAAACGGGAGAAGCGGCGCCGCTGGATCGATCTCCTCGATCAGTCCGTGGGTGAGATCCTGAGCGAGGAGTCGGAGGATCTGGTCATACCCTCTCCCACCAAGGCGGAACGGGCGGACCGGAAAGTCGAGAACGAGGAGCGGGCGAAGGCCCTGTGGGAGGCGGTCCAGTCCCTGGACCCCAAGTACCGGGTTCCGATCGTCCTATTCCATTATGAGGACCAGAGTTACCAGCAGATAGCCGACACCATGGGGCTCTCCATGGTGGCGGTCCAGGCCCGCATCTTCAGAGGGCGCAAGCAACTGGCAAAAATATTGGGTCCCCTGCTGGATCAGCTATAGTCCGTGCGCATGAAAGCGGGCCGTAAGGCGGTCCAAGAAGGTGAGTCGGTATGAACCACGACGATATGAACCGCGAAAAACAACTCGAACGGCTTTTTGCCGAGACCCGGGCCTCCTGGCCCGAGCTCGAGCCTGATGCCACGTTGCCGGCGCGCATTTACGCGCTGGCGGCCACTCGCGCCGCGAACGAGCACCGCCCGAGGCGGGCGCCGCGGCGTGGATGGGCGTGGGCGTCACTCGCCACCGCCGCCTTTGCCCTGTCGATTGCGACCGGAGGGTACATGGGCTACCGCCTGTGGACCACCACCGAGGAAGCGCAGACGGAGCAGATGAGCGAATCCGATGCGATCGCTGCCGCCGCGTTCTCGCAGCACGGATTCACCGATCTGGCGGGTGGCGAGGTGGAGGAATGAAGGTCAAAATCCTGGTCGGCGCGCTCGTCGTGCTGATTGTCATCAATATCGCGGCGATCGGTTCCTTCCTGTACCTGCACCACCACGCGAAGAACGCGAAACAGCCCAACCGCGCCCATCGCTTTGCCATTCGTTACGTTCCGGAGAAAGATCGTGCAAAGTTTTTTCGTACGGCCCGGGCGCTCCGCATGGACATCGGTCCCCTGGCCGAAGAGACGAGCGCTCTCGAGAAGGATCTCATCAGCTCCATGCGCAAGAACCCGGTTCCGCAGGCGCATGTCGACTCGCTCCTGCAGCAGATATCCAGAAACCGTCTGGAGATAAACCGTTTGGCCACCAATCGCATGATCGCCATGGGCGATTCGCTCACCGACGACGAGCGCGGGCGCATGGTGGATGCCCTCCTGCGCTTCCGCCACCTGGGCCGCGCCGACTACTGGAAAGACTGATTTTTCCTGCAACAGAAGGGTCTCCCGGGGGTCGAAAAGAGCAAGACCGCCAGGAGGCCCTTGAAGTGACCCGACCCCAAAGACTCTCGATCGCAGCCGCCGCCATCACGGCCCTGCTTGCGGTCTGCCCGGGTTGCGGCCCCAACGAGCCCATGTCGGCCTCCGCTGCCGGGACCTCGGCGGCTCCCACGTTTTCTGAGATCAACAAGGCTCTGAAGCTCGACGAGGCCGATGCGGCGATCGTGAAGTCGGCGCTGGCGGAATGGACGCGTGGCGCCAACGCGCAGAAAGCGGGCGCGCGCGGTTTCGCCGGCGGCCGGCAGCAAATGGAATTCATCGCCGCCGTCACACCGTCACTCGATGACGAGCAGCTCTCCAGCCTGGTGAGCGTGCTTCTGGCTCAACGCGACGACCAGCGCGACCAGATGCGTGCCCATCATCGCGGCATGCGCGGCGACGGCGAGCGCATGGCCCGGCTTTCAAAAAAGCTCGGGCTTACCGCCAGACAACAGGACGAATTGAGGGTGCTCCTTACAGAGACGCGTGCAAAAGCGGACGCGCAGCGGAAATCGTTTGCCGGGGGCGGCGTTGACGAGGACCAGCTGCGCGCCGCTTTGCAGCGTATTCACGAGGATGCACGCACGCAGATGCAGACGATTCTGACCGCGGATCAATTGAAGAAGTTTGACGCGCTGCGCGACGAGCGTTTCGAAAACCGAATGGGGCGTCGTGTGGAGCGCGCCTCCGATCGCAACGACAACCATCTCGCGTGGCTCGTGCGCACACTCGAGCTCAACGATGCCCAGGCGTCACAGGTCAGGACGGCGCAGACAACGCTCCGTGACGCCCAGACCGCGACACTCGAGTCCGTGCAGGACGGCTCGCTCACACGCGAAGCCGCGCACGAGAAGATGCGCAGCGCGCACGATGCGTTCCAAGAATCGTTGAAGGGTATTCTGAATGCGGAGCAGGCGCGACGCTTCGATATTCTTCAACCGCTGGTTCCCGGCCGAGACCACCACGCCTA
>DATNGX010000292.1:0-2676 GCA_035605755.1 Candidatus Krumholzibacteriia bacterium | reverse complement strand
AGGCCTTCGATATCCATGGCGCCGCGCGACGCAAAGTGACTGAGACGCCCGCGAATCTGTGCCGGACAGGTGGTGTTCGGGCAGCGCGTGACGGCTTCGCCCTCGATGCGCTCCACCGGAGTTCCACACACCGGACACTTGGCCGGCATCTTGAATTTGGGCGGGTTGCCTTTGCGCAACTCCAGAATGGGTGCCACCAGCTCGGGAATGACGTCGCCCGCGCGGCGCACCCATACGGTATCGCCCACGCGCACGTCCTTGCGCAGCACTTCGTCTTCATTATGGAGCGTCACATTGCTGACGGTCACGCCGCCCACGTGAACCGGCTCCACGTGCGCCACCGGCGTCAGCGCACCGGTTCGCCCCACATAGACCGCGATGGAATTGACCGTGGTGCGCGCTTCCTGGGGCGGGAACTTCCACGCCACCGCCCAGCGCGGCGAACGCGAGCGCGTGCCTGCTTCCGTCTGCACCGCGAAGTCATCCACCTTGATCACCACACCGTCGATCTCGTAGGGAAGCTTGTCGCGCCCGGCGGAGAGCTTCGCGTGATAGGCAACAATGTCTTCGATGGAATCGCAGCGCTGCGAAAGCGGATTCACGGGAAGTCCCCACACCTTGAACGCTTCGAGCAGTTCCCACTGCGAATGAATGCCGGCACGGGCCAGACCCGCCGCCCCATACGCGAAGAATCGGAGTGGTCGCTCCGCGGTCACGCGTGGATCGATTTGCTTCAAAGAGCCAGCGGCGGTGTTTCGGGGATTGGCGTAGAGCTTCTCGCCCGCTTCGGCCTGCTTCTGGTTGATGCGCTCGAAATCGGTTTTGCGCATGTAGATTTCGCCGCGCACGCTGAGCAGTGCGGGAGGTTTCGGGCCGTCGGTGCGCAGGCGCAGCGGAATGGCGCGAATGGTGCGCGCGTTGGCGGTCACATCTTCGCCGTTCACGCCGTCGCCGCGTGTGGATGCCTGCACCAGGCTTCCCTTTTCGTACACGAGCTCGACCGCGGTGCCGTCCATCTTGGGCTCGCACACGTAGCCCGTCTCGCCCGCCGGGCCCACCGCACGGATCAGACGCTCGCGCCACTCGCGCACCTCCGCTTCGTCCATTGCATTATCAATGGAGAGCATGGGCACGGTGCGCGTGATGACCTTGAAGCCCGCGGTGGGCACCCGGGCCCCGACGCGCTGCGTGGGTGAATCGGGCGAGCTGAACTCCGGCCACGCGGCCTCGATTTCTTCCAGGCGCCGTAGGAGTCGGTCGTACTCGGCATCCGCAATTTCCGGATCGTCGAGGACGTAGTAGCGATAATTATGATGGTCGATGTCGCGGCGAAGCGCCTCGACTTCTGTGCGCGTGGGCTTGCGGGTGGGCATGCCGATTGCTTTGCTGCGATGTTGCGACCGCGCAACTTCGCACGTTGACTCCTTTTGGTCGCGATTGTAGCAGACGAGATAAGGACTGTGTAGAATACGACCATGGCCCGTCGCAACGCACCTGCCGGCTCTGCTTCAACGGAGAAGCCTCTCATCGGAGAGTTGGAGCGCCTCGGCCCCGGCGGGCGCGAGGCGCTTGTCATCGGCGTGGGCGCGCCCGGATTCGAGGCGCTGTCGCTGCAGGAAAAGACGTTCGCCTACCTCATGTACCGCGCGGCCATCCCCGGGAACGCGATTGCGTACCACCAGGCCCACCGCGACGCCTACGCCATCGTTCGCCTGCTCGAAACCGCCTTTGCACATTCTGCCGGGCTGGAAAAGCCCGTGCGCGACGGGCTGCACGACTATCTCAAGATGGTGTGGCTGCACCACGGCCAGTACAACCATCACACGCACCACAAATTCGTTCCGGCCACGCTGACGCCGCACATGCTCTCCGACGCCGTGCGCCACGCGGAGCATCAGGGCGCCAGGTTCGACAAACCGACGGATGTCCTGCTGGGGTCACTGCACGCGTCCATCTTTGACGCCAAACACGAGCCCGTGCAGACGTACCAGTCTGCCGAGGGCGACATCATCGCCAACAGCGCCATCAATTATTACGACCCCGGGATAACACGCGCGGAAATCGAAGCGCTGCCAAGTGAATGGCAGCACCGCGTCAATGTGCGCTATGCGCGCGGAGCGGACGGCCGTGTCGTGCCCCAGGTGTTCCGCATCGGCGGGTTGTACGGCACCGAGCTGGAAACAATTTCTTATTTCGTGAAGCTCGCCATTCCCCACGCTGAAAACGAAGAGCAGCGGGCGGCGCTAAGGTCGCTTCTCGCGTACTACGCGACCGGAGTGGAGCAGGATTTCCGCGAGCACATGATTCACTGGTTGAAGAGCGACGCGCGCGTGGACTACCTGAACGGCTTCATCGAGAGCTATCTCGACCCGCGCGGCACCATCGCGCAGTTCGAGGGCAACGCCAGCTTCCGTGCCGGCGGCGGGTTGATCGAAAAGATTGCCGAGCACGCGTCGTATTTCGAGTCGCGCATGCCGTGGCCCCATCAGTACAAGCGCACCGACGTGTCACGACCCGTGGCCACCATCGTAAACGTCTTGATCGAGACCGGCGACGCCGGGCCCGTGTCGCCCGCGGCGTACAATCTTCCCAACTACAACGACATTCGCAATCAGTACGGCAGCAAGAACGTCATTCTCAATAATATCGAGAACACGCGCGCCGAGGGCCTCGAGC
>DATNGX010000291.1:0-4015 GCA_035605755.1 Candidatus Krumholzibacteriia bacterium | reverse complement strand
ATCTGGCGGCCGGGAAGGATCTTGATGTTCGCGTTCATGGCGTAATACACCATGTGGAAATCCTCCTGCTCCAGCGTGAGGCCGAACAGCGACTCCACGATTTCGGCCGGGCGCACAACGTGCGTCCACCCCACGCTGCCTTCGACTTCGACGAACTCGAACAGGTAGTAGCCGGCACGCCCGCCCAGGACGAGCGAGTTGGACTTGCGATCGAAGGCATAGCCGCCGGTGAAAGCGGTGAAGCTGAAGCTGCCGATGCGCGAGAACATTTTCGGATTGGGCCGGAACTCGAGGTCCGACATGTCGTCGAACTCCTTGCACAACGAGGAGTGAATCCAGCCCGTGTTGGTGTCGGAAAGACGGATGTTGTACCACTCGTCTTTCTTGGCGATGACTGTGAACTCGGAGCCTTTGGAATACACGCCGACCAGGGCGAACGTGCTTCCGGGACCGCTGCGCACGACGTTGTCGTCGCCCTTGAGGCGCACTTTCTTTTCGGTCAGCATGTAAGGTGCCGCCGCGACAGCGGCGGAATCCGCCGGTACTGCAATCGCGTTCGCGCTGGAGAGCAGGATGGCCCCCGCGACAAGAATGACGAGTCGAGTGCGCATAAGTTCCTCTTGGTGTCCTATCGCTCCCCGTTCAGACCCATGAATCCCAGTAATGCCACAGAAAGGCTCCAGTTCACGAAGCCTTCGCGCGATTCGACGATCTCGCTCCCGTTGCGGTGCGCAGTATCCAGTTGGAATCCAGTCCCATCCAGTTGCAAGCCGAGCGCCAGATGACGCGCCAGATCGCGACGAAACGAGATGCCGGCGCCGTAACACCACTCGTCGATGGGGTCGAAGGAAACCGTTACCGGTGAGCCTCCGGCATCGACTGTCATGTGGTCGGGCTCGTAGCCCAGAAACATTCTGCCGCCATGCGCCGATCCCCACAGCTCGACGCTCCCGAGTGTCGTGACGCGGCCCTCCAGCGCCAGGTCGAGCTGCGTCATGTGCACGCGCGGCACCGTCGCTTCGTCCAGAAGTCCCGTGGATTGCTCGGTTGCGGCCCACGATGTGCGCAGCGCCGCGGAGTAGCGCGAATGGTGCACGCCGATGCGCAGCCCGGGCTGAACGGAAAGCGACGTGTCCCAGCGATAGTCGGCGAGATGTGAATCGAACAGCAGTGCGCCCACGGTGGGTGCTATGGAAATGCGCCACGATGCCGTCCTGGCGTCGTCGGAAGACTGTGCATGCACTGCGCGCGCGCCCAACATGATGAAGAGCACCGCACTCGCCGTGGCGCGCGCGTATTTCACGGTGTGACGTTGATGGCGAAGCCCGTGTGCAGGACTTCTTTCTGGGTGGATACGAAGGGAGTGACAATGAGCGTGTCGGTGTCGTTGACGCGTTCGACCTCTTCACCCTCACCCATATACAGGAGGAGGTAGAGGCCGCCGCCCGTGGCGGCCGCCGCAGGGACCTGGGCGGTGAAGTTGAAAGTCACGTCCTGCATCAGATGATCGAAGCCGGTGCTGGCCCGGGTGGCGCGCCCCGTGGTTACCGAATTGGCGAGAATGCGGTCGATGCTCTCCGCATCGCGCAGCGTATGCTCATCGGGGTTGAGCAGCACGGAGGCCGGGGCAATGGTGGGGCTGTAGCGCACCTCCGCCACCACGAAGCCGGTCAGAATGCTGCGATAGGTGATGCGTCCTTTCAACGACACGTTGATGGGCTGCGACGCGGACGGCGCCTGTTTGGGACCCGGCGTCACCGACAGGAACTCGAGCTTGGTCCAGGTCTCGTCGATGTCCGGCTCATCCAGACACGCCAGCGCAGTCAGCGCCATCGCAAGCAGTCCCAGCAAGACGCGCTGCGAAACTATTTTCGTCTTCCAATGCATGTTGATCTACTTCAACAAGACCATCTTGCCGTGCTGCGACTCGCGACCCGCACTCACGCGATAGAGGTACACGCCCGAGCTGACCACCGCGCCGCGCTGGTCGGTACCGTCCCAGCGCACGTCGTGCGCGCCGGCCTCGATCTTGCCCGCCACGAGATTGCGCACCAGGCGCCCGGCCACGTCATAAACACGAACCGAGTAATCGCGCTTCGGCCCCGCCGGCACCAGGAAACGAATCGTGGTCTCGGGGTTGAACGGATTGGGCGAGTTGCCAAGAAGTGTAAGTGTTGACGGCAGCGCCGGCGTTCCACCGCTGGTCAGCTTCACCGGAATTTCGACGGTGGACTCGTCTCCATGCTCGTACGTCGAACGTGCCCGCACGACGGCGCGATAATCGCCGGCGACGTACGCACTGGAGAAATCCTCCGCCGCGAATTTGAACGTGTGTTCGCCTGCGTCGAGCACTCCGGCGTCGTGACGTGCGATCACATTGCCGCTGGACGGATCGACGAGTTCCGCGGTGATGTTTGCGCGGTCGGTGATCTGGAACCCGACCGATGAATTGCCGGCCGTGCGTGTCTGGATATCAACACCGAGGTTCAGCATGCGGATGCCGTGCTGGCCGTTCCAGTCTTCGACGAGAACGCCGGTGCCGCGGCCGCTCACGCGCTCACTGCCGTCGCGATGGTCGCGCACGTCGCTGAACACGACGTGAAAATCGCGCGGACGCTGGATCCCGGTCGAATAGCCGGACAGCGCCACCAGTGCCGGGGACAGTTTCATGACGCTGCCGCTCTGCGGAGCGGCCGCGTACACGTTGCCCCACGCGTCCGTGTCGAGCGATGTGAGCAGGCCCACGCCGCTCTTTTCGGCCGTCCATGCAAAAGCACTCCCGTTGTCGGTCAGGCGCACAATGCGGCCGTTGTGCGCGTCGGCCACGTACACGTCGTCCGTGTTCACGCCGTCGCGCCGGCCCACCGTGATCGCCATCGGACCGGCGAAGCGGCCGGTGCCGCTGCCCAGGTCCCCGGTGGCGTGCACGAAGCTCGCACCACGGTCGTTGAGATCGTAGGCCCGCACCTCGTTGCGGCCGGTGTTGGCGACGTAGAGATGATCATCGTTGCCGTCGAGCGGCGTGCCGCCGTCAGCGAACGCGACCCCATAGGGTCGCGCCAGTCCGGTAATCGCAAACAACGGGTCGAGCGAGACGTGGTCGTACTCCGTGACCACCCGAAAGGCCAGGATGCGGTCGTTGTTGGTGTCTGCAATGAAGAGGCGTGCGCGACCGTCAGTCGCGAGCCCACGGGGGGCGCTGAGCGTGCCGAACTTGCCGCCGGCGCCGTTGTACGCATCCACGCCGGCGCCCATCTCACCCATGAGCACGCGGTTCCAGGACGGATCGCTCACGAACTGGAAGTAGCGTGACTCGAGATAGGGGAAGCGGTCGTAGACGTCGACGTGTCCGATCACAACCGTCGCGTAAGGCGCGCCCATAAGGTCGCGGCTGAACTGTTCGTTGGCCACCTGCCGTGTGAGCACGTTGACGTGATCCTGCGGCAGGTAAGGCGTGGGAGCAAAGGTACCCGCACGGCTCGAGGCCGCGTCGAGAAGCAAGAGCGTCGTGATGAATGCGGTCCGGTTCATACCCGGCTCCTTTGTTTCGTCCAGCTCAGAACGCGATCGACAGCCCCGTCTCGACGATCGTCGCCGAGAAGTTGTTGCTGTTGAAGTAGCGCTCGTAGCTGAACATCAACTGGGCCGGCGCCGCGACGCCGATGCGCCGCAGCCACTGGCCCGTGTTCCAGCTGACGCGCCCCCCGAAGAGGTGCGCGCCGAAATCGCCCAGGCGGTAATCGCCGGTCATGTAACCGTGCACACCGCCGGGCGTCGTGTAATCGTCGCGATAAAACGTTGCTCCCGCCTGCGTGTAGTAGCGGTAGCGGTAGCGAAACACCAGCCGCTCGGTGACGTACTGGTTGAGCTTGACGCCGGCCGCGTGCGATGACACGCCCCAGTCGTCGCCGTAATACCGGTAGTCGATGTTGAGACTCGAGCGGTTGTTGATGTACTGATTCACGTCCGCAAAGACGTCATGGCGCAAGCGCTCGTTGGGATGGTTCTCGGGGAC
>DATNGX010000290.1:0-9820 GCA_035605755.1 Candidatus Krumholzibacteriia bacterium | reverse complement strand
CACCATGGCCAGCGACTGCGCCGCATCGATGCGACCGATGGCACCCGCGGCGCGCTGCAACGCTTCCGCGCGCGCGGTGATGGCGGCGCACACCGCATCGTACACGCGATTCTCTTCCCGCACGCGGCGCTCTTCGGTGTGGAGAATGAGATCCTCCTTCTCCTTGAGCTCGGGAGTGAAGTAACGCTGCGCGTTGACGAGCGACTGCTTCGCCATGTAGTGCGCGGGGATGGCACCCTTGCTGGCGTTGGACACTTCGATGAAATAGCCGAAGACTTTGTTGTAGCCGACCTTGAGCGAGGTGATCCCGGTCTGTGCGCGCTCCTGAGCCTCGAGACCTGCAATCCAGCGCTTGGCTTCCTCGCTCTCGTCGATCAGCGTGTCGAGATCGGCGTCGTAGCCGCGGCGGATGACGCCGCCGTCGCGCAGGTGTGAGGGAGGCTCGGGGACGATTGCGCGTGCGATCATCTCACATATTTCCGAGTGGTCACCGAGCGCTTCCGCCGCGTCCGTGAAACACACCACCCCCGACCCGCGCGCTGCGTCTCGTATCGCCGGTATGTGCTCGAGAGATTCACGCAGCGCGTGTATCTCGCGCGGAATCGCTTTGCGCGCCGCAATGCGCGAGGCGATGCGCTGGATATCCGCCACACCGCCCAGCTCGCGCACGAACGTCTCGGCCAGGGTGGCGTCGGAATAGACACGCGCCACCGCATCGAGCCGCGCGTCGATGGCCGCCACGTCGCACAGCGGTTTCTGCATCCAGTGGCGCAGCTCGCGGTTTCCCATCGGGGTGCGCGTCTTGTCCAGGATACGCAGGACGGTGGCGTCGTTGCGTCCGCCACGCAGCGGCTCGAAGAGCTCGAGATTCCCGATGGTCTCCTCGTCGAGGTGCATGAACAAGACATCCGCGGCTCGTTCAATTCGAATCAATTGCGCCAACCGAGAGCCGCGGAGAGACATACAATGCGAAAGCAGCGCTGCTGCAACAACTCTCTCTGTGGCCACCAGTGAACCGGCGGCACTCGCTTCTGATGCACCAAACTGTTTCTTGAAGACTTCATCGGCGACCGTCTGAGCAAACGCGGACTCGTCCAGCTCCGTGACAAAGGGCTGCTCCAGATGTTCCATCAAGAGTGCGCGCAGCCTGGGGTCGATGGCTTTGGAAACAACCAGCTCGCGCACACGTTTCCCCTGTATGAGGTGGAGGAACGAACCCGCCGGCGCTTCCCCGCTGATACACTCGCCCGTCCCCACGTCGATCAGCGCCACCGCCACGTTGCCGCTGCCGTTGGCGTGAACCGCGGCGCAGTAGTTGTTGTCGGGATCCGCCACCAGCTGGGCATTGAGCGCCGTGCCGGGCGTGAGCACTTCGACCACGTCACGCTTCACCAGGCCCTTGGCCAGCGCGGGGTCCTCGGTCTGTTCGCAGATGGCGACCTTGCGGCCGGCCGCGAGCAGCCGGCCGATGTAGCCTTCCGCGGCGTGGAATGGAACGCCCGCCAGCGGCACCGGGCTGGGCTTGTTCTTGTCACGCGAGGTCAGGGTGATGTTCAAGATCGACGCGATATCGATGGCGTCCTCGTAGAACGTCTCGTAGAAATCGCCCACGCGGAACAACAGGACGGAATCGGGATAGTTTTTCTTGATGTCGCGGTACTGCGACATCAACGGTGAGGTGTTATCGCTCATTGCTCGCTGCTACCGGCATGATTGTGTACGGCTCGCCGAGGGCCTTCGACATCTGCTCCCCGGCCTGTTGCGCGGCATCGCGGCTCGCGTAGAACCCGCAACGAACGCGAAACACTTCCTTGTAGTTGACCAGCTCGCTGTCGATACGCACGTTCGGGTACTGCTTCTTGATCTCGGATTGCATCTTGATGGCGTTGGCGCGCTCGCCGAATGAGCCAAACTGAATGGTGAAGCCCGCGCCGCGCGGCTTTTCATCTTTTTCCTCTGAAGGCGCGGGCGCATTCGACTCCGGCGGCGTTGTGGTGGCCACCGCCGGCTGCGCCTGCTTCTCGGTGGCGCGCACCGCTTCCGGTGTCAGCGGAAAGGCTTCCACCAGCGCGGCGTACTCTTTCAAGGCTTCACCCTTGTTCCCCGCCTTCTCCAGGCACTCCGCGTAGCGATACCACGCCGCCGGGCTCACGCGCGCGCGTGCCAGTGACTCGTACTGCGCACACGCCTCGCTGTTCTGACCCTTGCCATCCATGGCCTCGGCCAGAGACAGCGTGGCCCACACCTTCGCGCGTCCCTTGCGCACGTGTTGCAGCGGTGCCATGGCATCGTCGTAGCGTCGCAGCATCACCGCCGACATGCCTTCGAACAGGGACGCTTCTTCCGATTCATCGGAGGCGTGGGACTCGTGGAGCGTCGAATAGGCACCCTCGTAACGGCCGGTTGCAAACTGGATCTTCGCCAACTCCACGACGGCGCGCCTGGAATAGCCGCCCGAGGGGTCGGTATCGAGGAGCCTGCGGTAGAGCGTCTCCGCCTCCTTGCCCGAACGCGTCACACTGGCGCGCAGGAACAATGCTTCCGACCGGTCATCGCCGCTTCCGATGGCCGCGGCGCGCGCAAAGCTCGACTCGGCTTCCGCCACGCGGCCGTCATCCAGGGCACGCTTGCCCTTCTTGATCCAGTCGCCGGCGTCGTCGCGCGCGCGTGATGCGGCCACGAAGGCGCAGGCGGCGATCGCCACCGCGATGCTAATGTGAATTGCGCGCGTATGAATCAAATCGGTTGCACTCCGGGCAATGCCAGCGCATCGACTCCGACTCGCGGCCGCACGTGCACACGAAGTGCGACGGCCGGCGCAGGAGCTGGTCTCCGCGGTCGACGATGCGCTCGAGCTCGTATTCATCCCCGCGCAGCGCGTGCAGCGCGGTCAGCATGACGGTTCCCGCCGTCGAGTCGGGGTTGGCGTGCAGGTGCTCGTCGAGCAGCGCAATGGCGGCGTCGGTTCGGCCCTGCTTCTTGTAGAAAGACGCCAGCGCCACCGCCGCGTGTTCGTCGGTCGGCCGCGTGTCGAACACATCGCGGTACACGGTCTCGATCTCGTTGAACGTGCCGCGCTGGTAGAGCACGCGCTCCAGATTCGACAGCGCCAGCGGCGAGAGATCGGGCGCGACACGCGCGGCGTTTCGCCAGTGACGGATGGCCGTATCCGTGTCTCCGGCCGATTCCTCGAGACCGCCCAGCGCGAGAAGCGCCGGTCCGCACTCGGGGTCGTGGCGCAGCGCGCGCGACAGGGTGCGGCGCGCGTCGCGCGTGCGTCCCTTGGCCGATTCCGCTTCCGCGATGCTCACCAGATAGAGCGCCATCTCGCGCTCGCCCACGCCGCCCGCTTTGCGCAGCTCCTTCAAGAACTCGTACGTCTCTTCGGAGCGCCCGAGGGCGTGGGTGGCGCGCATGCCGGCCGCCAGCAGCGATGGGTGCCGCTCGCCCAGGTCGCGCATGGCGACCTCGACGGTACGCAGCGCGCGCTCGGGCTGCGACAGCGCCAGGTGATCCTCGGCCACGTTGGCAAAAATGTCGATGCGCTCCTTGTGCGTGAGGTCGGACTTCACGGTAAGGCTGCGGTGCACGTGCAGCGCGCGCTCGAGGTCGCCGCGCTCGCGCAGCATGCGCCCGATGCGCACATACGCGTCGGCCGGCGCCGCCCCCGCAATCACCGCCTGCTGCAGCTTCACGAAGGCCTCGTTGCCCTTTCCGTCCGCGAGCATGCGCAGCGCCTCGGCGTACGGATCACTGATGCGCTCGATGTGCTCCTCGCGCCGCCCGCGCAACAGCCACGCCAGTGCCAGCGCGAACAACGCGCCCACGACGCCGGCCAGGAACAATGTGGCGGCTGAATTGTCCATGCTGCGCGTTGACCTCTAGCTCTTGAGCCCCGGCGACGTCAGGTCGGCTTCGTCGAGCGGCAGATTGCGCAAAGACGCCACTTCACGGTTGATGCGCGCCACTTCACGCCGCGCCTGCATCAGCTCGCGCCTGAGATTCATCTCGTTCACCACGGAGATGAGAAACGAAAAAATCATGCCGCTCACAAATACGAGCAGCATGAGAAAGTCGAGGTTGAGCCCCGGGTGGCGCCGGGTAAAGAACGTGAAATCCACCGATTGGCCGGCGTTCTCCATGCCCAGCCACAGAAACGCAATCACTCCCACCATGATGACCAGGGACCTGATAAACCACACGGCGACCGCCTCCTTGGGGGGATCATAGCCGAGCGACAGCGAGGCTCAAATCCTTAAAAAGAAAAGGGACCGGTCTGGCGACCGGCCCCTTCCCGGGACACAATGAAAGCCGATTTCCTAGCTTTCGAGAGCTTCTTCCGCTCCCGCAATCAGGTCCGCATCCACGTCGTCGATCGCATCGCCGGACGAAACCGGGATGACGATGTCCTTCTTGGGATGCTTCTCCATGAACGCGCCCACTTCGGCTTCGTCGCGCGTCTTCAGATACGCGGTGACGGAGAGCACGATGCGCTTGTTCTTGGGATCGACCTTGATGACGCGAAGCGGAATCTCCTCGCCGATCACGAAGTACTGCTCGGGATGCTGGATGTCCTCCATCCCCATCTGGCCGACGGGAACGAAGCCCTCGACATCGTGGCGGATCTCCACCACGGCGCCGCGATCCAGGATGCGCGTGATCTTGCCCGTCACGTCGGTGTCGGGCGCGAACTCGACCGCAAGACGCTCCCACGGATTCTCCGTGAGCTGCTTCATGCCGAGCGAGATGCGCTTCTTGTCCTGGCTGATCTCCAGCACGACCACGTCGACGAGGTCGCCCTTCTTGACGACTTCGCTCGGGTGGCGCACACGCTTCGCCCACGACATGTCCGAAATGTGAAGCAGGCCGTCGATGCCTTCTTCAATTTCGACGAACGCGCCGAAGTTGGTCAGGTTGCGCACGATTCCCTTGAGGCGCGTGCCGGGCGGATAACGGCGCTCGATCGTGGTCCACGGATCGGGCTCCGTCTGCTTCAGGCCCAGCGAGATCTTCTGGCTTTCCTTGTCGACCTTGAGCACGACCGCTTCCACGTCCTGACCCACGGAGAGGATCTTGGACGGGTGCTTCACGTGCTTGGTCCACGACATCTCGGAGATGTGAATCAAGCCCTCGACGCCCTTCTCGAGCTCGATGAAGGCGCCGTAGTCGGTGATGCTCACCACGCGGCCCTTGATGCGCGCGCCCACGGGATAGCGGTCATTGACGCCCTCCCACGGATGCGGGGTCAGCTGCTTCAAGCCGAGCGAGATCTTTTCCTTCTCGCGGTCGAAGTCGAGCACCTTCACATTGACCTTCTGGCCGATCTGCACCACGTCGGACGGATGTCCCACGCGGCCCCACGTCATGTCGGTCAGGTGCAACAGGCCGTCGACACCGCCGAGATCGACGAAGGCGCCGAAATCGGTGATGTTCTTCACGATGCCTTCGCGAATCTGTCCGGGCTCGAGCTCACCCATGAGGCCCTTCTTGAGCTCCTCACGCTTCTCCTCGAGCACGACGCGGCGCGACACCACGATATTGCGGCGGCGCTTGTTGATCTTGATGATCTTGAAATCGAGCGTCTGATTGATCAGATCGTCGAGATTGGGAACCTGGCGAAGTGCGATCTGCGAACCGGGAAGGAATGCATCGACGCCGAGTAGATCGACGACGAGGCCGCCCTTGATCCGGCGCTTCACACGACCCTGGACGATCTGATTGTTGTCATGGGCGTCCTTGATCTGACCCCAGACCTTGAAGAAGTCCGCCTTCTCCTTGGAGAGAACAACGAGACCTTCCTGGTTCTCGAGCTTCTCGAGATAAACGTCGAACTGATCGCCAACGGCGAGATTGTCGACGCTGCGAAACTCCTGGAGTGGAATGGTTCCTTCGCTCTTGAAACCGACATCGACGATCACTTCATTCTCGCGAATGCCCGTGACCGTACCGCGCACGATCTGACCTTCTTCAAAGGTCTGAATCGTGGCTTCGTAGCCGGGAGCCAATGTAGCTCCGGCTGCGCGACCGGTAGCTTCGATTGCCGCCGCTTCCGCGTCGAGCGTCTCGAAGAGAGCGTACGCCGGTGAGCGCAGACCTGCACCTCCCTTCGTACTGGTCTGCTCACTGCGGGATGACCCGCTACTAGCGTCGAACATCAAACCGAATCGCCTCCAGACTTAATGGTGGACAAAGGTGTACGTCCAAAAAAGGGGTTCACGCATAATAGCTTTTCATAAACGGGGTTGCAACCCCCAAATCACGTGGGAGATGAGCGCGTCAGGGCGCCCCGTCCTTGAGGGCTCGAATGGCGGCCATCACCATCTCGGAATGGCGGCGATAGAGCCCTTTGTCATCCTGGCGGCGGTATTCCTCGGCCAGAGCATGCGGGATGCGGATGGGCCGGCCCTGGACCACCCGGAAGCGGCGCAGACGGAAGAGGCAGAGGTGAAGGTAGTTGGTGCCCTCCACGAAGCACGGGACCACGGGCGCGCCGGTCTGAATGGCGAGATAGCCCACCCCGCTGCGCGCGCTTCCGAACTCGCGATCCCGGATGCGGCCGCCTTCGGGAAAGATGAGCACGCACTCGCCTTTCTTGAGCACGTCGACAGCATGGGCCATGGCTTCGCGATCGAACATCTCGCGGCGGATCGGGAATGCATTGAGGTAGCGGATGAGCGGCCCCAGCACCGGAGTCTTGAAGAGCGAGCCCTTGGCGACAAAGTGCACCTCGCGCGGGAGGCGGCAGGAGACCGCGGGCGGATCGCTGTACGCGCGGTGGTTGCTCGCGAAGAGGTAGTGCTGTTTGGGCTCGGGTTTGAGAATACGCTTTACGCGCATGCCGAACACGACGTGGTAGATCAACGCAACGAATGCACAAATGGCGCGGTAGATGAATCGTCTGCGTTGTGTGCGGCCTTGCGTTTCGATATTGCCGCGCTCGCGCGCGGCTTCCTCGCCGAGGTCGATGACGCGCTGAACCTGCTGCTCGATGGTCACATGGCTGGTGTCGACAACCCAGGCGCCCACGGGGCACACGAGCGGGCTCGCCTCGCGGGATGCATCCAGCGTGTCACGGCGTGTGAGATCGCGCTCCACGTCTTCGACGTTGGTGGCGACACCGGCGCGCACGAGCTCGGCGTGTCGTCGCTCGGCGCGGATACGCAGTGACGCGTCGAGATATATCTTCACGTCCGCCCACGGCAGGACCACGCTTCCGATATCCCTTCCTTCCAGGATCACGCCGCCGCGCGCGGCCAGCTGTCGCTGGCGGGCCACCATGGCGGCGCGCACCTCGGGATGTGCGCTCACGGCGGATACGGCCGCCGTGATATCCGGGGACCGAATTTCGGAAGTGACATCGCGTGCGCCGACGCGAATCCGCGGCCCGTCATCGGACACCGCTTCCAGGTGGATGTCGAGGCCGGCCGCGAGTCTTCCCAGTTTCTCGCCATCGCCGGTGTCGATTCCGGATTCGCGCGCGCACAGGGTGACCACGCGGTACATGGCACCGGTGTCGATGTGACGAAGGCCGAGGCGTTTCGCAACCAGCCGCGCGGTCGTGCTCTTCCCCGAGCCCGAGGGCCCGTCGACGGCGAATATGAACGAACGAACGGACTCGTCCACGAAATGAATTCCTACGAAGCGGCCGGTGCGGAGTGGGCGGAAACAATGTCGCGCAGCGCGCGAATGAAGAGATCGTTTTCGTCGGGTGTGCCGATGGAGATACGGTAGCTGTTGCGCGTCGAGCCGAACTGCCCCAGCCGGCGCACGATCACCTTGCGGCGCTGCAGCGCCACGAACAGGTCGAGATCCGAGCTGCCCAGGTCGACGAAAAGGAAATTCGCCTGCGAGGGCGGACATGCAAACCCGAGCTTCAGGACTTCGTCGCGCACGCGCTCGCGTTCGGCGCTGGTTTCTCTGGCGAGCGGCGCAATCTCGTGAGCGAACTCGAGCGCAGCCAGGCCGGCGGCTTCCGCCAGACGTGAGACATTGAACGGCTGCCGCACGCGGTGCAGCACATCCACCACATCCCGGTGCGCGATCGCGTAACCGACACGCACGCCGGCCACGGCGTAGAACTTCGAGAAGGTGCGCAGGATGACGAGATTGGGATACTCACGGCGCAACTGCATCGAATCGGGAAAGTCCTTCGCGTCGACATAGTCGATGTAGGCCTCGTCCATCACCACGAACAGATCGTTTGGAAGGTCGCGCAGAAAATCGCGCACTTCCATCTCAGTTACATATGTGGAAGTCGGGTTGTTGGGATTGCAGAGAAAAATCGCGCGCGTGCGGTCGTTGACTGCTTTGCGCATGGCGGGGAGATCCAGCCGATAGTCGCGGCACGGCACGCCGACGCCCTCGCAACCGCACACCTTCGCAATCAGGTGATACACGATGAAGCTCGGCACCGGAAAGATGACGTTGTCCCCCGCACCTGCGCACGCGCGCACCAGAAGATCGATGATCTCGTTGGAGCCGTGCCCCACCATGACTTCGTCAGCCGGAATTCCGTGGTGGCTCGCGAGCGCGCGCGTGAGATCCGGCACGCCCGATTCGGGATAGCGGTTGGATTGCAGCATGGCCGCGATCACGGCCTCGACAAGCCCCGGATGCGGCGGGCGCGGATTCTCATTGGACGAGAGCTTGATGCAGCCGGGATGGTCCTCGCCGGGTTCGTAACGCTGGATCTGCCTCACGCCGGGACGCACCATCTTGTCGATGTTCACTTCGTGCGTCCCTTCGTCATCGCGTCGAGCCTGTCGAGCTCGCGGCGCTCCAGCGGACGGATTCCACCGACGGGGAGCTTGCGGATCGAGACCGGGCCGAAGCTCAGGCGCTTGAGGGCCACCACGTGCAACCTCACCTCTTCGCACATCAGGCGGACCTGGCGGTTGCGGCCTTCGAGCAGCGTCACCTTGAGAATGGCTTCCTTCTCGAGCTGCTTCACCACCTCGACCGCGGGGCGCGTGGCGCGCGGTTGCTCGCGGTCGCGCACGCCTTCCTGCGCCAGCCGCATGAGGCGGTGCAACTGTGCATTGCTGACATCGCCGCGCACGCGCACCTGGTAGACGCGCGGAATGCCGAAGCGCGGGTGCGTGAGCCGGTAGCACAGCTCGCCGTCATTGGTGATGAGAAGCGCGCCGGTGGTATTGAAGTCGAGACGTCCGACCGGGTAGAGGCGCTGTTTGCGCGCGATGGATCGCATGAGATCCATGACGGTGGGACGCCCTTCCTCGTCGGAGACCGTGCTCACGTAGCCCCTGGGCTTGTGCATGATGAACACGAGGCGCCGTGTGGGCTTCGCGACCGATTTTCCGTCGACAGTGACGGTGTGCTCCGCCGGCACGACGCGCGTGCCGAGCTCCTTCACGATCTTGCCATCGATGCGAACGCGTCCCGCGGCGATGATGCGGTCGGCGCCGCGGCGCGACGCCACCCCGAGCTGCGCCAGATACTGATTGAGGCGAATGCCCCCGTCGTCACGGGTGGATGTCATCGCTGTCATCGTCCGGGGTTGGCGCAGAATCCGTGTCGTCGCTCTCATCCGCAACGTCCACGCTTCCGCTGGTGAGGGGCCGGTTCATGGGCTCATTGATGCGGGGCCCGAGGTTGGCCGCGCGCGCAGCCGGCGCGGTGGTTCCATCCAGATTGTCGAGACGCTCATCCTCGTCGATATCCGCTTCGGCCACGATGCGCTCCACCAACGCGTCGCCGGTGTCGGCCAGCGTCTCGGGGGTATCGCCATCGGTCGCCATTTCGGCACTGGCTTCCTTGGCGAGCAGCGCTTCCAGGTCTTCCATGCTGGGAAGATCGCGCA
>DATNGX010000289.1:0-2120 GCA_035605755.1 Candidatus Krumholzibacteriia bacterium | reverse complement strand
CCCGGCGCAGCGAGCGCCGACCACGATGACGTCGTACGGTGTCTGGGCCATGGCTCCCTCCAATGGGCACCCGGCCGCATTATAGACCCGTTCGCGTCACCCCGCCACGACCCATCAGGCAGCCGGCGGTGAATTCGGAATCCACAGCACGGCGACCTTCATCACTTCGATGTCCGACTTGCGGGGACGAATTACCTTTTCGGTGAGCGCTTCCTGTCCGGCTTCGAGGCGTGCGGTGAGCTCGGCGACGGCCTGTTCGACCTCCCGCGCGAGCGCGTCGCGGCGCTGGCGCAAGGATTCCAGTGACTCGTTGGCGCGGTTCACATCACCCTGTTCGCGCGCGGAGCGCTCGAATCCACGAACCGCGGTGGTCGCACGTCCGACCGATGAACGCACCGCACTCTTTCTACCGCCGCCCAGGAACGCGCCCAGGATGGTGGCGCCGACTGAAACCGCCGCCTGCATGCGCTGGCTGTTGACCTGATCGCGCTCGCGCGACACTCTCTGCTCCGCGGTGTGGATCTGATTCTCGATGGCCTGCAACTTCGCTGCAAACTTCTGGCGCAGCGCATCCACCTCTGCATCGCGCGTGGAGCGCGTCGCATCGCCGAGACGAATGCGAAAATCCCGCTCGCTCTCGCCCGGCTTCGACGTCAGCCGCAGGCGCTTCGCTTCGTAAATCGTCACGGTCCGCGTGCGATATACCGCTTCGGTGAGCGCCTGCCCCCATTTGGAAATGGTCCCCGCCTTCCCGAGCGCCGGCGGCAATGCCGCGAATGACGCGTTGGGAGCGGGCTGTCCGGTGGAAGGCGGTGCATCGGCACTCACCGGCGCGGTCGACCAGTCGGGATTGGGCGAATCGGCCGACAGTGGCGCCAGCAGCGCGACGGTCTCGGTGTGGGTGCCGCCGTCGGGCAGCATGGCATGTACGCGCGCGACACCGAGGATGGCGGGAGTGTATGTGACCGGGCCGGCGCCGGTGGATGGCACGAACAACTGATTTACCTCGGGAGGCAACACAGGTGCTGAGGCGGACGCTGATGAAGCGGCGGGAACAACCGCAGGCGCTGGAGCGAGCTTCGACGCCGTTACGTTTGACGCGCTGTCGCGCGTCCGCGTAAGGCCGCGTATCTGCTCGCGCGTCATGGGTCCGGCGAGGTATGACAGCGCCCAGCGTGACTGGAACAGAACGGGATGTGATTCGTGCACGTTGTGCATGAGGAATACGCGTGGCTCGAGTGATCCGATGGTCCTGGCGAGATCACCGGGGTCGATGCCACCGCCCGCCGCACTCGCCAGACCGTCGGCGAGGCGCGACTTGTCGCGCTCGGTCTGCAGGCGGCCGATGAGCCACGTGCCGGTGTTGGAGAGCGCCTTGTAGTCGAGGTCCACGGGGTTCTGGGTGGCCACCACGATACCGAGCCCGAACGCGCGCGCCTGCTTGAGCAGGGTGAGAAATGGCTTCTTGGACGGCGGATTCTCGACGGGCGGCATGAAACCGAAGATCTCGTCCATATAAAGGAGGGCGCGCAGACTCTGGGTTCCGCTGCGCGTGCGCATCCACGCCACCACTTCGTTCAGGAGCAGCGACACGAAGAACATGCGCTCCGCGTCATCGAGGTGCGCGATCGAGAAGATGGCGATGCGCGGCTTTCCGTTTTCGCCGTAAAGCATGCGGTCGATGTCGATGGCGTCGCCGGCGAGCCACGACTGGAAGCGCGGCGCGGCCAGCAGATTGTTGAGCGTCATGGCGAGACCGAAGCGATCCTTCTCCGGGAAGAACGACTCCAGCTCCATCACGCCGACGCGTTGAATGGGCGGGTTCTGAATGAGATGAATGAGGCCGCCCAGGTCGAGGCTCCGTCCCCCGCTCCACTCGTTCTGCAACAGGGTCGTGATGAAAATGTGCTCGCGGCTCTTCACGGGGTCCGCGTCGATCCCAAGCAATGAGAGCAAACTGGAGGCGACGCCGCTGGCGCGCTCGGAGATGAGATCGGCGTTGCCAGCCGCATCACCCGCCGGCGCATTCAGTGACGATACGGCCGACACCTGGCGCGCGGCGTCACTACCGGGCGTGTACATGACCACGTCCGCGGCATCGCGCAAACGCTGGATGCGAT
>DATNGX010000288.1:0-2367 GCA_035605755.1 Candidatus Krumholzibacteriia bacterium | reverse complement strand
AAACAATACCGGGGAGCGGGCGCGTGAAATTCGCCGTCTATTCCGACGTGCACGGCAATCTCGAGGCGCTCGATGCGGTGCTTGCGCACGCGCACAAGGAGCGCGCCGGTTTCTATCTCTGTCTCGGCGACGTGATCGGATACGGCGCCAATCCCAACGAATGTGTCGATCGTGTGCGCGCGATGTCGCCCGGCGTGTGCCTGCGCGGCAATCACGATGCGGCGGCCGTCGACGCGCGTGAGCGCGCGTTCTTCCACGAGGTGGCGCTGCAGGGCATTCACTTCAGTGCCCGCCATCTCACGCCCGACAATGCCGAGTACCTGCACACGCTTCCGTACGTGTACCGCGACCACGAGCGCATGATGGCCGTGCACGCCTCGCCCTGGCATCCGGAGATGTGGGAGTATGTGCTGGACTCGCCGGGCGCCGAGCGCGCGTTCGACGCCATGGCGCCGGCGCGCGTCGCCTTCATCGGGCACTCGCATTCGCCGGTGGTGTTCGTGGATGACGGCAGCGTGCAGCGCTTTCCGGCGCGCCAGGATCTCAAGATGGACCTCAAGTCGCGCCGCTATGTGCTCAACGTGGGCAGTGTGGGCCAGCCGCGCGACGGGAACCCGGACGCCTCCTACGTGGTATACGACGATGAAGACGACAGCGTGACGCACCACCGCGTGCGCTACGATCGCGAGAAAGCAGCCGAGAAGATCCTGCGCGCGGGGCTTCCACCCGTTCTCGCCGAGCGGCTCCTGATCGGTTACTGATTCCTTCTTTTCATCCCCATCCCGACTCATGAAGCGCACGTCCGAAAAACGTCACTGGGACGAATTCTGGGCCTCATCGCCCGGGCTCGACGATGTCTACGCCAACGACGACCGTCTGGTCCGGTTTCTGCTTTCGCAGATCGATGTGAAAGGGAAGCGGGTGCTCGAAGTGGGCGCCGGTACCGGGCGTGACAGTCTTGCCCTCGCACGCGCGGGGGCGCGCGTGACAACATTCGATTACAGTGATGAATCGCTGCGCTTGCTGTCAAGCATCGCCGGAAGCGAGATGGACATCGTGTGCGGTGATGCGCTGGCGCTTCCATTCGCGGACGCTTCGTTTGACATCGTATTTCATCAGGGGCTACTCGAACATTTTCGTCAGCCGTTGGATCTTTTGCGCGAGAACCATCGCGCCCTCAAGCCGGGCGGCTTTCTTCTCGTAGATGTGCCGCAGCGTTATCACTACTACACGCTCATGAAGCACGCGCTCATGGCAGCCAACCGCTGGTTCGCCGGCTGGGAGACCGAATTCAGCGCCGGGGAATTGTCGCGCCTTCTGCGCGCGAGCGGCTTCGAGATCACCGGCGCCTACGGCTCGAACCTGTTCCCGCCGGTGTGGTATCGCGGCGTGCGCCGCGTGC
Organism: Candidatus Krumholzibacteriia bacterium; assembly: GCA_035605755.1. GTDB lineage: Bacteria > Krumholzibacteriota > Krumholzibacteriia > WVZY01 > JAKEHA01 > JAKEHA01. The sequence continues at coordinate 965 of DATNGX010000288.1, read as the reverse complement.
TTCTCAAAGCCGGCGTGCGTTTGCCCATGCAGCCGTCTCCGGCGGCCCAGCGCCTGCGCGAAAGTGTGCGCAGCGCCATCCCGCATTCCGTGCGCATGTCGACGTCGATGGTGATCGGCGTCCTGGGAAGGAAGCAATAGTGTCGCGCCGCCTCCATCTGGTCGCCCTCAACTGGCGCGACATCAAGAATCCCGAAGCGGGCGGCGCGGAGATCCATCTGCACGAGATCTTGAAGCGCATGGTGGCGCGCGGCCACCGCGTGACGCAGTTCGCCACGGCGTGGGACGGCGGCAAGAAGCAGGACGACGTGGACGGTATCCGCATCATCCGCCGCGGTGACTGGTGGAATGCAAACTTCGTCCTGCCGCGCGCCATGCAGAAATTCCTGCGCGATCACGACGCCGACCTCGTCATCGAGGACATCAACAAGATCCCATTCCTGGCGCCGCGCTATACCGACCGGCCCGTGCTGCCGGTGATCCCGCACCTGTTCGGAAGCACGGTGTTTCGCGAGACCAATCCTGCGTTTGCGACCTATGTGCTGGCGTGGGAGAAATTGATCCCGAGCGTGTACGGAAAATGCCGCTTCGCCGTCATCTCGCCGTCGACTCGCGACGACCTGATCGCGCGCGGCATCGACGCGGCGCGGATCGACGTCGTCTTGTGCGGTCTCGATCACTCGCTCTTTCGCCGGCTTCCGGGTGTGCAGCGCGAGCACCGTCCCACGCTGGTCCACTTCGGGCGCATGCGCAAGTACAAGGCCATCGACGTGGTGATCCGCGCGCTCCGAATCGTGCGCGACGAGGTCCACGGCGCCCAGCTCGTCATCATCGGCGATGGTCCCGACCGCGAGCGTCTGACGGATGTGGTGCGCCGCGAGCGACTGCACGAAGCCGTCCGCTTCACGGGCCGGATGAGCGGCGCGCAAATGGTGGAACAGCTCAATCGGTCGCATGTGTTTCTGA
>DATNGX010000287.1:0-4543 GCA_035605755.1 Candidatus Krumholzibacteriia bacterium | reverse complement strand
CTGCATCGCGCGCGGCGGCAGCTGCGCGAATCGATGCGAGCGGAGCTCGAGTAATGTCAGAACGAAAACCGAATTGCGAATGGGTGCTGGAACACGTGGAGGCGTTCGTCGACGGCGAGCTCGGCGCCGGTGAGCGCGCCGCGGTGACGGCACACTGCGCAACCTGCGCCGAATGCATGCGCGAGATGGACCTCGCCATCCGCGTGCGCCGCGAGCTGCGCGCGTTGCCTTCGTTCAAAGCACCGGCCCACGTCGTGAACGCCGCCGAGCGCGAATCGGTCGCGACCCCGGACAACGTGGTCCCGATCACCACGCGCCGCCGCACCCGGACCGTGGTGCGCGTTGCCGCCGCGCTGGCGGCCGCCGCGGTGGTCGTGGCGGGCACCATCGTGTGGCAGCACTCGCGCGGGCCGCAATATTCCGAGGCGGACGTGCGCCGTGCCACCGCCGAGATGGCCATGGCCTTCAACTACGTCGACCGCTACAGCGACGGTGTGGTGCGCGAGGACGTGATTGAAAAACGAGTGATGCCGCGCATCGAACGAGCACTGTCGCGCGATAGCGGGACATCGCGCGACAGCGCGAAACCCGAACAGCGCAAATCGAGCACGATGTAACTTTCTGCGCCCTTGAAGCGTTCCTGATTTTGAACGCACCGATGCGTGGAACACACAGGAGACAACCATGAAATTCAGAGCCCTCGTATTGCTCGTTGCCATGCTCGCGATGACGGCCACCGCGGTCCGCGCGGATGCCGCGGACAAGAGCAAGGATCAGAACAAGAAGATGACCGACGCCGAGCTCATGAAGCTTCCCGGCTACGTCGATCTCGACCTTTCCACCGCTTTTGGCAACAAGGAAGCCAAGGTAGAGGTGTACCTCAAGGGTCCGATGCTCAAGCTCGCGACCCATTTCGCGGGCGAGGACGACCCCGACTTCAAGGACAGCCTGGCAGGACTGCGCCTGGTACGCGTCCAGGTGTACGACGTGGATGCCGATGAACAACAGGCGCAGGTCAAGAATATGACCTCGGCGGCGGCCAAGAAGCTGGACAGCATGGGCTGGGAGCGCATCGTACGCGTGCGCGACGACGGCGATCACGTCGATGTCTACTTCAAACCGACTTCGGATGGCGAAGCGCTCGACGGCATCGTGGTGATGGTGACCGGCCACGATCACGAGAAAGAAGCGGTGTTCGTGAATATCGTGGGGCGCATCCGTCCCGAAGACGTAAGCCGGCTCGGACATCATCTCGACATCGACGGCCTCGACGACCTCGACGAGGGCAACGACGCCAAAGCCCCGGCACCCGCCAAGAAGCACAAGTAGCCACGGCGCGAAGGAGCCATCATGAAACGCTCGTCATCCACACTGCGCGCCCTGGCCATCGTCGCCGGCCTCGCGGTGCTCTCGTCTCCCGGATGTTTCTGGTCGTCCGAGCTCTCCGGTGTTCGCGCCGATCTCGAGCGCCAGCTCCCCGGCTCGTCCTTCGACAAGAACGTCGAGCTCTCGTTCGGCCCCGTGATCCTTACCTTTGCGCGCGTCATCACCTCGGTGATTCCGGGCGCGCAGGAAGCGCGGCCCTACCTGCGCGGCGTGAGCCGTGTGCAGGTGGGCGTTTATGAGGCGCACCTCCACACCATGGACTCGCTGCAGATGCCGAAGCGCCTGCAGTCGCTGCTCGACGACGGCTGGGAAACCGCCGTGCGCGTGCGCGACGAGCGCGAGGCCGTCTGGCTCCTCTACCGGCCCGACGGCGAAAAGGTGAAGGAGATCTTCGTGGTCGTGCTCAACGACAACGAGCTGGTTCTCGTCAAGGCGCGCGGGAATCTCGAGCGCCTGGTCGAGGCCGCCATGGACGAGGCGCACGGCCGCCACGGCTTCCTCGACAACCTCGGCACCTGATCCGGCGGTATTTGCCATTATTGCGCCCCGCGCTTGAGGCCGGTATGATTCGGCTGTCAAGGCGGGGCGCTCTTCGTTCCCCCCGCTCTCCCGTTACAAAGGAGCTGTCGCATGGGCGCGACCAAGGAAGCCGGCATCGGCTACGAATCCCACTTTCCCAATTCCAGCAAGGTGTACGCGAACGGCGCGCACGACGGCGTGCGTGTTCCCTTTCGCGAAGTAACCCTCGGCAGCGCGAACGAGAGCGAGCGCCGCATGTGGCTGTACGACACCAGCGGACCATGGACAGATACCGCCGCGAGTCTCAACGTGCGCGAGGGTTTGCCGTCGGTACGCGGCGCATGGATAGACTCCCGCGCTGATACCGAGACCTATGAGGGTCGCGATGGGCACTACGCCGCCGACGGTCGTCCCGTGCCATTTCCAGGTCTCTCACGCGAGCGACGCCGTGCCGCAGGTGCCAGCAACGTGACTCAGATGCATTACGCCCGGCGCGGCATCGTCACGCCCGAAATGGAATACGTGGCCATCCGGGAGAATCTCGGACGCACCCGCGCCTTCGAGCCCGAGATGGCGCGCCGCAATGGACACGCGGGAGCACTCGCGCACGCCCAGGTGGGCCGCAGCAACACGATCAATCACCAGCACCCGGGTGATCCCCAGGGCGCGCGCATCCCGAATTTCATCACCCCTGAATTCGTGCGCGAAGAAGTGGCCGCGGGTCGCGCCATCATTCCTGCCAATATCAACCATCCCGAGCTCGAGCCGATGCTCATCGGTCGCAACTTTCGCGTGAAGATAAACGCCAACATCGGCAACAGCGCGGTGGCGTCGTCGATCGAGGAAGAAGTCGAGAAGATGCGCTGGGCGACACTGTGGGGCGCCGACACCGTGATGGATCTTTCCACGGGAAAGAACATCCACGACACCCGCGAATGGATCGTGCGCAACTCACCCGTGCCCATCGGCACCGTGCCCATCTACCAGGCGCTTCAGAAGGTGGGCGGCAAGCCCGAAGACCTGACGTGGGATATCTTCCGCGAGACCTTGATCGAGCAGGCCGAGCAGGGCGTGGACTATTTCACCATCCACGCCGGTGTCCTGCTGCGCTTCATTCCGTGGACGGCACAGCGCGCCACCGGAATCGTGTCACGCGGTGGGTCGATCATGGCAGCGTGGTGTCTCGCACATCACAAGGAGAGCTTCCTCTACACGCACTTCGACGAGATCTGCGAAATCATGAAGGCCTACGACGTGTCGTTTTCGCTGGGTGACGGACTCCGTCCGGGATCCATCGCGGACGCCAACGACCGCGCGCAGCTCGGCGAGCTCCAGACCATCGGTGAGCTCACCGCGAAAGCGTGGACGCACGATTGCCAGGTCATGATCGAAGGTCCCGGCCATGTGCCCATGCATCTCATCAAGGAGAACATGGAGCTCGAGCTCGAGCATTGCCACGAAGCGCCCTTCTACACCCTCGGGCCGCTGACCACAGACATCGCACCCGGTTACGATCACATCACCAGCGCCATCGGCGCCGCCATGATCGGATGGAACGGCTGCGCGCTTCTCTGCTACGTGACGCCCAAGGAACACCTCGGTCTTCCCGATCGCGACGACGTGAAAGCGGGCGTGATCGCGTACAAGATCGCCGCGCACGCGGCCGATCTCGCCAAGGGTTTCCCCGGCGCGCAGCAATGGGACAACGCGCTCTCCAAAGCGCGCTTCGAGTTCCGCTGGGAAGACCAGTTCAATCTCGCACTCGACCCCGAGACCGCGCGCGCGTTCCACGACGAGACGCTCCCCAAGGACAGCATGAAGACCGCGCACTTCTGCTACATGTGCGGTCCCCACTTCTGCTCGATGAAGATCACCGAGGACGTGCGCGAATACGCGCGCGAGCACGGCATCACGGAAGAAACCGCGATCGAGAACGGCCTCGACGAGAAAGCGAAAGAGTTCCGCCAGAAGGGCTCAACGCTCTACTCGTAACATCACCTCTTCGCCGGTTCCGGTTTCAACTAGTCATGGCTGTTCAGCTCCACGCGATCCAGCGGCACTTCTTCCCATTCCTGGCCGGCGGGCAGCGCGGTTCCAATCAGTGCGCAGATTGGAGTAAAGAGAACTGCGCCGATGGCTGCGCCTTCCGCGCGCGAGAACTCCATGAAGTCCGGGTCATCGCTTCCGCCGGCAAACCCGATGATGGCGCCGGCCATCAAACCGATGCCCGCGCCAATCAGCGCGTGCTTCGAGCGCGAACCGTGATCGACGCTGGTCTGGATGCCCACGATAAGCTCGCGATGCACCACCGCGGGTTGTCCGTTGTTGAGCACGACCGTCACTGTGTGCGGGCCCATCCCAACCACCGATGCCACGAATTGCCCGCGTAATGGCAACGGCACACGGGAGGGATCGTAGGTTGTCTGGATACGAACCTTGTCGGCGGGAGTAATGACAATGGGAGCCGGTCCTCCCGCGCCACCCTGCGCGGCACAGATCGACGCCTTGACGACTACGAGGGCTGTCACAAACAGACTGAGAGCTGCACGCATGACCAAACCTCCGGGGTTTGGTGCAAGGGTGCACGTGGAATTATGTCGAAGCGTGGCTGGCTTTTGGTTCGCGACGCGCCGCTTGC
>DATNGX010000286.1:0-2124 GCA_035605755.1 Candidatus Krumholzibacteriia bacterium | reverse complement strand
CAACGATCAAGGAAATCGGCGAAGACGACTCTGATCCCGAGCTGGTGTGGTCCGGACCGACACGTTCGGTTCACCATCGTAGCGCGGAACTGATGCAGAATGTGCCCAATCCGTTCAATCCGCGCACGTCGATCCCATTTTCACTCGACGAAGAAGGATGGGTTCGCCTCGACGTGTTCGACGTCACCGGTAGACTCGTAGCGACGCTCGTCGACGGCGTCCGGCCAGCCGGGCGGCACACGATCAACATGGACGCGTCGTCGCTCGCTTCGGGCGCGTACTTCTATCGCTTGAGGGCAGGTGGAGTAGTTCAACAGAAGAAGATGATTCTTCTTAAGTAGGCTTGAGTCTGCTGCGCTGTTTCGAACGGGAGCATCCACACGGGTGCTCCCGTTTCTGTTCTATGCCTTGCGGCCGAGGATGGATTCGGCAACGAGCGCAGCAATGGCGATCATGAGAAAGATGGCGAAGACTTCGCGGCCCTCTTTGGCCTGGCGCAGATCGGTGCGGAAGGTCTGCCCGGCCTCGACCACGGTGACAGCCTTCGGTTTTTTCTTGGGAAGGCTGCTCAGAGAAAGGTTCGACTCGCGCGCGTCGACGTTGACGGCTTCTTCGGCCACGCGGGTGGTGTCACGATAAAGACGATAGAAACCGACTTCGGCCGGCTCCTGCACGGTGATCTGCGGTTCACCGGTGCCGTCTATGATTGTCGGCTTCTGCTGCGCGCCGCCGGGGTCGTGGACGGCGAGCTGGGATTCGTCGGGGACTTTCTGCGTGAGATTGAACTCGATGGGAGCACCCACGTAGTGCTCGGCCGCGCCCGGCGCTTCACCGGAGCTGGCGAGGTATGTGACCGACGTGTGCATGAGCGGCAGGAACATGGGCGAAAGGGGAATGTCGCCACCTTCGAGATCGGGTGACGCGGCAAACACAAACACGCGACCGCGACCACGCACGCATTCCCACGCCGCCGGATCACCGCCGCCGATGTACGCCACCACGGAATCAGGCGCGACGCCACGCGCCGCTGTGTATGCGTTGACGCGCGCGCGCGACAACAACTCCAGCTCGTCCTTGGTGAAGAGATTGAACACGGGGTGTTGCTTCTCGAAAGACGTGAACGCAGGCTGCGGCTGACCTTCCTTTTCGGCCGCGCCGCGAATACCGACCAGTGCCTTGAACGCGGGCTCATCCATCACGGCGCGATCCGCGCCACCGAGGAACACGAGCAAACCGCCACCGCGACGGACGTGGCGTTCAATGAGCGCCAGGCGTCGCGACTCCATGGCCTGCGGCGAAACCCACACCACGACGCCGTTCGCGGGCAGTGACGACGCCGTCACGTCGCGCTCCGCAATCGCGGTCACGTTGAATTCGCCGTCATTCACGCCACGCGGATTGAGCGCTTTCTCGACGTAGAAACCGGGCGGCATTTTCTCATTGCTGCCCGCGACACCTCCCGGCATGGAGCGCGTTCCGCCGCCGACAATCGTCACCGGAATCGTATTGGAAACGTCGATCAGGAAGTAGCGATCGTCATCCACGGTGAGACGGTCGTGATTTTTCGACACGCGCGCGTGATAGCGACCCGGCTTCGAGAGCGAGAGCGGAAACGTCGTGGTTTGCGAAGCGCCGGGGGTGAGCTCGAGGACCTGTTCGGCCTTGCGTTCGCCCTCCACCAGGAGCTCGAGCGACACGTTGGCGGGCGTGTCCTTGGCATAATTCGTCGTCGTGACGCCCACTTTCACCACTTCGCCGGGGCGGAGGAGCTTGCGCGGCACCGCGACGCGGTCGATGCTCACGTTGTCCGCGTCTCCCTTATATGCGGGGACGAAATAGATGCGCACGTTCGCCGGCGTCTTGCTCTCGTCGACAATGGTGGAGTCCGTGCTGTAGCGAAAATCCGAGATGACGTAGATCTCGCCGCCGTCGACATCGCTGTCGTGCACCAGCGTAAGCGCGCGATCCACCGCGCCGCGCAGCGACGTGGTTTCGTTGGACACCTCGGCACGATCGATCGCGCTCTTCAATACGCCGCGATTGTGCGTGCCTTTCTCGAGCACCGGTTCCGCGCTCTTCGAGAAAAGCACCATGTTGAGCTCGTCGTTGTTGGCCGCCTCGTCG
>DATNGX010000285.1:0-2772 GCA_035605755.1 Candidatus Krumholzibacteriia bacterium | reverse complement strand
CTCGTGTACTGGTGGTGGCACATGCGGAGCATGCAGATCAGTCACGACGAGCCACCGTTCGCGGATTTTTTCAAGAGATTGGCCGAGAACGACATTCATCCCATGAACATCCTGCAGTGGACGCCGACGGGTGCGTGCGCGCGCGCCATCGAACGCGCCGCGAGTGGTCACGTGGGTGAAGCGCTGGTGTGGCTCTCGGCCTCGGCGTGCGTGCTGGCCGCCATCTCCGCGGTGTGGTGGTGGGCGCAGGAGCGCATTGCCACCCAGGGTGAATTCATTTTCGGCGCACCGGCACGGCGCGCACACAAGGAAGCGCGCAAGACCAGACGCGAAGAACGCGGGAAGATTCCGTTCCTGCGCCCGGGTGTGATCGCCATCGCCGCGCTCGACCTGCGCCAGATGTGGCGCAACCCGCGCCGGCGCATGCAGACGATTCAGGGCCTGATCATGCCCATCGTGCTGTCGGTGCTCTGGTTCGGCCGCGAACGATTGGGTGGGAGCGTCCTCGCCCTGACCCCCGCCATTTTCGTAACGTTCGTCTCGCTGTTCACGTTTCAAAACGTGCTGGCGACGGACGGGCTCGCGGTGGCGACCGTGTTCATGTCGCCTTTGGACCGCCGCGACATTTTCCGCGGGAAGGTGGTCGCCTTCGCGGCCATCGTGGTGGGGCCGTTGTTGCTGCTGTCGGTTCTGGCCGCGCTGCGCACGTCGGTGGCACTCGGACTGGCCGCGATCCTCCTCGCCAGCGCCACGTTCCTGATCGTGGCGGCGATTTCATCCGGCATTTCGGCGCGCTTTGCGATTCCGGTTCCCGAAGATCGACGGACGGGACCGATTCGCACCGCTTCGGCGGCGGGTTGGGCGATCTCGCTCCTGCAGCCCACGCTCATCGCCTTCCTGCTGGCGCCGTTCTGGATTCCGGCGGCGATCGGGATCGTGAAGGACCGGCCCGTGCTGGCGCTGGCGGCGTCCCTGGCCGGTGTGGTGTACGCGGCCACCGTGTTCCATTTCGGAATCAAGAACGCGGGTGCCACGCTTCTCGCGCGCGAGCCCGAGATTTTCAAGATGCTGGATCCAAAAGCCGCGTGATGCGCGCGCGGCGCCATTCGATTATCATGCGACCTTCTCATTCGGGAGTTTGAATGCGTTCCAAAGTGCTCATCATTCAGTTTCCAGGCGTGAACTGCGAATACGAGAGCCTGCGTGCCGTCGAAGCCGTGGGTCTCCGGGGCGAGATCCGGCGCTGGAATGACGCCGCGCGCGCCGTGAAGGACGCGCCCGCCATCATTCTTCCGGGCGGCTGGTCGTACCAGGACCGCATACGCGCGGGAGTGGTGGCTGCGAAAGACGCCGTGCTCGACGACGTGATGCACGCCGCCGACAAAGGCACTCCGGTGATCGGCATCTGCAACGGCGCGCAGGTGCTGGTGGAAACCGGCATCGTGCCCGGGTTCGATCACGGACGCATCGATGTGGCGCTGGCACCCAACCAGATGACGGGGCGCAGCGGCTACTACTGCAACTGGGTCTACGTGAAGAAGGGCCCCGCCAAGTGTGTCTTCACCGATTTCATGGAAGAGCGTCCCGCCGATCCGCTGCCGATTCCGCTCGCGCACGGCGAAGGCCGCTTCATCACATCCAACGAAACTGTGCGTGCACATCTCGAAAAAGGTGACGGCGTCGCCGTGGTGTACTGCACCGCGAGCGGCGACACGGCCACCCGCTTCCCGGAAAATCCCAACGGCGCACAGTTCGCCATCGCCGGTCTGTGCAACCCGCAGGGAAACGCGCTCGCTCTCATGCCGCACCCCGAGCGCGGCGCGTGGGCGCACCAGGTGCCACGCCGCGTGGGCGGAACGTGGGGGAGAAGTCGCGACGGCGTGGGAACCAAGGATCTTTTCAGTGCCGGACCCGGCCGCGGGTTCTTCGAATCGCTGCGCAGAGCGTTGATGTGATCGAAAGTCCACGTGCCCGGCAGGGCCGCACCGCAACTGCCATTCTCGCGGTGCTTCTGTGCTGCGCAGGCGCCGCGCACGCGCAGCAGCTCGAACCGCGCGCGTACGCGCCGGCGCCGGTGGGTCTCAATTTTGTGGGTGTGGGGCTCTTGTACTCGACCGGGGGAGTCGTCACCGATCCGTCGCTGCCCATCGACAACGTTCATGCGCGCGTGTACGCGGTGCCGCCCTACTACGGGCGGACGTTCGGGCTCTTCGGACGTTTGAGCACCGTAACGCTGACAGTCCCGTACGCATGGGCCCATGTGACGGGTGATGTCCAGGACGTGAGCCAGAGCGTGGATCGTTCCGGGCTTACTGATGCGTCGTTTCGTTTCGGTGTGAATCTCCTGGGCTGTCCGGCGTTGACACCGCAGGAACTGGCGATGCGCAGGCGGAGCACGACCGTGGGTGCCAGCGTCAGCATCAGCGCTCCCATCGGCGAGTACGATGGCGCGAAGCTCATCAACCTCGGCACGAACCGCTGGGCATTCAAGCCGGAGTTGGGTCTCACGCAACCGGTGTTCGGGGATTGGATACTGGAGCTCTACGCCGGCGTGTGGTTGTTCGAGAACAACGATGATTTTTTTGGCGGGCTGGTCCGGGAACAGGATCCGCTCGCGACAATTCAGACGCATGTGGTTTACAGCATCAACCCGGCTTCGTGGGTGGCCGCCAACTTCACGTACTACAACGGCGGGTCAACCACTGTCGGTGGTGTGTCCAAAGACGACAGGCAGAACAACACTCGCGGCGGGATCACGATCTCGTTGCCCTG
>DATNGX010000284.1:0-3784 GCA_035605755.1 Candidatus Krumholzibacteriia bacterium | reverse complement strand
CACCCGCCGGCCGCGTGCTGGTGGTCGCATTCACGCTGGTGTTCACGTGCGCCGTGGTGAGTCCCGGCACCGTGCATGCGCAGGCCGGCAAGTCCGAGAGCCAGACCGGCACATCCGCCACCGACTATCGCGTCGGTGCGGGTGATCACATTTATCTCTCCGTGCCGCAGCGGCCCGACTTGAATCGCCAGCTCGCGGTGGGTGAGGACGGCAATGTGAATCTGCCGCTGGTCGGCAACGTGAACGTCCGCGGACTCAACAAGACGGAAATCGAAACCAAGCTCTTGCAGGCGCTGCGCGAGTATTATCCGAGCGTCAACAAGGTCGAGGTGAACATCTCGCAGGCGCTCTCCAACGTGGTCTTCGTGGCCGGCGAAGTGCGCTTTCCGGGCAAGTATTCGTTTCCCGAGACAAGCGTGAACATGTGGGAAGCGATTCGCGAAGCCGGCGGCCCGTCACCGACGGCGAACTTGAGCAGCGTGCGCGTGGTTCAGGACCGCAGCCGCGGCGGCCAGAGCCAGCTCATCGACGTGCAGGCAGCGATCGAAAACGGCACCGTACAGAATCTGCCCATTCTGCGGCCCGGTGACACCGTCATCGTGCCCGGCTCGGAGGAGCTCTACACCGGGTCGGCCGGGGTCAACGTCACCGGCGCCGTCATCAGACCGGGCAACTATCGTCTGACCGGTCGCGGCGATCTGGTGGGAGTCATTCTCCTGGCGGGTGGCCCGACCGACCGCGCCAATCTCTCCAACGTGCATCTGATCCGTCCCGACACCGGCGGCGGCAAGTCCGAGACGTACAAGATCGACCTCAACAATTTCCTGAAAAAGGGAAAAATGGAGAGCAATCCGAAGCTCCGGGCCGGCGACACAGTGACGATTCAAAACAAGAGTTTCACCGGGCGCGACATCGGCCTCATTCTGAGTTTCGTAACGGCGCTGGGCACGATCGTGCTCCTTTACTACACCATTCAGAACGAATCCACCAATTCGAACTCTAACTGATCGACCGTCCGTCGCGAAGTATGCGCAACGTCACGAAGCAAAAAGAACAGGAAGCCGGGTTCCATCTCGACCTCGGGAACTACGCCCGCATCCTGTGGCGGAAAAAGTATTTCATGCTGGTTCCGCTCGCGATCGCGTTCATCGTGGCGTCGGTGGGTGTGCGCTTCCTGGTTCCCGAGTACGAATCCACCTCCGTGATCCGGGTCCTCACGCCCAGCACCAGCACTGGAGACGTGGATCAGATGATGCGGGGCGGTGGTGGTCGCAACACCCGCGACGAGAAGACCAAGAAGCAGATGGAGACCGATCTCCTGGGGAGCAACTTCCTCGACGAGCTGATCAAGAAGCTCGGCATCGATCGCGACCCGGAGGTCATCGCCAAAGCCGAGCTCGCCCACCAGCAGTATCCCGCGCTTTCCACCGAAGAGCTCGTGTTCCGCCGCCTGCGCGAGTTCCTGAAGAAGCGCATCAAGATTGAAGAAGGGGGCGGGTCCGGCACGTTCAAGATCGCCTATTCGGATCCGAATCCGGACGCGTGCTATGTCATCGCCGACGCCATCACCCAGCTCTACATCGACATGCAGCGCAAGCAGGCCATGACCACGCTCAGCGTCGTGAGCGATTTCAGCGAAGAGCAGCTCACGGTAGCCAAAGACAGGCTCGACAAGTCGGAAAAGGAGTTGTCGGACTTCCAGGAGGCGCTGGCTGGCCGCACCGTCAGCACGGCGAATCCGGTCAATGACAAGAACGTCGCCATCGCGGAGAAGCTGCGCACCGATACCGATCTGACCGTGCGCGCATCGGAATCCACGCTGGACAAGATTCGTGGTCGCATCGCGGGCGCACTGGGCAGCGTGCCGTCGTCGGATGCTGTCATGCGCGACGCGGAGACGAGCAAGCTTTCCAACGAGCTGGGCGTGAGGCGCGAGAATGAGCTCCTGATCGAGATCGGAAGTGATTCGCATTCCAGCGATCCGAGCATGGATCCGGTGGTCACCACGCAGCAGGCGTTGCAACGGCGGCTCTCACAGCTCTCCGATGAAGCGTACCCCAACGTGCCGGTCGATTATCGTCCGCTTCTGGTGGAATACTTCTACCAGCAGTGCGAGGTGAAGGCGTACCGCCGCAAGCTCCAGCGTCTCGACAGCTACGTGGGCGGTTTCCGCATGCAGGTGGCGCGAAATCCGGGCGAGGAAACCGAGCTGCAGCGCCTCAAGGACGAAGTCGAGCGCAATCGCACGCTCTACGACAAATTCAAGGATCAGCAGAACAACGCGAGAATCGGCGAGGCGGTCACGCAGAACACCACGCTGGGCACCACGGTGACGGTGCTGGAAGCGCCGGCCAAACCGGTTTCACCGGTTCGTCCCGACAAGATCAAGATTCTGGTGCTGTGCTTTCTGTTCGGCGCCACCGTGGGCGCGGCGGGGCTGCTCCTCACCGAGTTCACGGACTCGTCGTATCGCAGCGTCGACGACGTGGAGAAACAACTGGGACTGCGCGTACTGGGCACCATCCCACGCGTGGGGAACGCGCGCTGGGTATCGGAAACGTCGCGCAAGCGAACCGTCATCTGGGTGGCGGTGTGCGTGACCTTCGTGTGCGTGTTCATCTCCGCGTTTTATTTCTACGGCAAGTCGTCGCGCGAGCATCTGATCGATCTGAATCCGTCGGTATCCACCAAGACGGAGGCGCCGCAGCCATGAAGCAGACCCGGGATCCGCGCAGCCAGCTCATCTTCGACAGCTACGACAGCGAGTCACCGGTGGCCACCGAGCTGCGCCGCATCTATCACAACGCCAAGCGCGGCTCCGACGGCCGGCATTACAAGTCGTTCCTGATCACGAGCTCGAGCCGCGGCGAAGGCAAGAGCACCATTTCGAGCTGGCTCGCGCTCACCATCGGACAGTTTCCCACCAAGAAGGTGGTGTACATCGACGCCGACCTGCGGCGGCCGCGCGCGCACAAGCTCTTTGGCCTCGACAACCGTCTGGGATTGAAGGACTGCCTGGCCGACAACATCGACCCCATGGAAGTCATCAAGAAGACGCCGCTGCCCAACCTCGGAGTGGTGACGGCGGGGGATCGCATTCCGGAGCCGGGGCGCCTGTTCGAGAGCGAGCACCTGCGGGAAGTGCTCAATAAGCTCGAGTTCTACTATGACATCGTGATCGTCGACAGCCCGCCCGTGCTCCCGGTGAGCGATACGCTGTTCCTCGGCTCCGAGGTGGAAGCGACCATTCTCGTGGTCCTCGCCGGCGTGACGCCGCGCGAAGTCGTGCAGCGCACCAAGAACGTGCTCGACGATTCCGGCACCAACATCATCGGCGTGGTGCTCAACAATGCCACGCACGTGCTGCCTTACTTCTACGACTACAAATACTACGGCTATACCGCGAAGGACTCGTGAGCTCCGCCGGGCGCACAGGCCGGCAGCGCGTCCTCGTGTTGACCGGAATTTTTCCCAACCGGTCCAATCCGACATGGGGTGTCCACGTTTTCCAGAATGTGCGCGCGCTTTCCGGCCATGCGGACGTGCGCGTGGTGGCCACCGTGCCGTGGGTGCCGAAGGCAATCGCGCGCGGCCGGTACAAGCAGCATGCGGGTGCTCCGGCGCGCGATCAGTGGGAAGGCATCGACGTCGTCTACCCGCGTTTTTTCGTGGTCCCCAAAATCGCGCGCTTTCTGCACGGATGGGAATACTTCTACTCGATTCGATCCGCCGTCAGCCGCGAGATCAATTCGTTTCGTCCCGACGTGATTCTGGCGTACTTCGC
>DATNGX010000283.1:0-2404 GCA_035605755.1 Candidatus Krumholzibacteriia bacterium | reverse complement strand
TGTCAGCGCTTTCGCCATAACCCGGATCGCGAGTGGTGTGGTGCCGATGATGTTGCCGTCGGCCTGAGCGGCCATCGGAAAGGGCGAGCTGATCTCGACGCTTTCCTTCGCACTCAGATAGCGCGCCTTCTTGCGCTTGCCGAAGATAATTCCCACCAGGTAGCGCGCGTAATCGAACGCCGTCTCCATCCCCAGCACCCACACGTCGACACGCCCGTCATCGGGCCGTATCTCGGGACCACGCGGATACAGGGCTTTCGCCACGGCGCCGCAATTCGACACCGCAACGTCCACCGCGCGATAGTGATGCTCTTCACCGTCGAGCTTGATGTCGATGAGACGTGGGCGGACGCGGAGCGCCTGCATGATATTGGTCACGTAGGCAAAGCGCCCGAAACGACGCTTGTTCTTCGTCTTGGTGCGCGCGATCACCTGCGCGCTGATGCCGATGCCGGCATTGAGCACGTAGAGGTGCTTGCCGATCTTCATCGCGTCGATCTTCTTCTTGCGAAACTCTCCGGTGATAAGTGCGATTGCTCCATCGACGTCGACGGGAATCTTGAGGTCGCGTGCGATCATGTTTCCGGTTCCCATCGGAATGATTGCCAGTGGGACCGATGTCCCGCGCAGTCCGGAAAGAACACGCGAGACAGTGCCATCGCCGCCACCGGCGACGACGAGATCAAAGTTCTTCGCGTGCTTGTGGACGAACTTCTCCGCCTGCTTCTTGGTTTCCGCTTCCTTGATCTCGTAGGAGATCCCCGCGGCCTTGAACTCGCGGCGGAGCGCAGCCTTGACGGCCGCGTGGTCGCCCTTGCCTTCACGCAGTATGACGAGTGCTTTCATGGTATCTGTGGGTGGAGGGCCCCGGTTCCAATGTAGACAATTGCCGGGCCCGACCCCATCCAGTGAACCCATGAGAAGGACGTCGTGATGGCCCGTCTTCTCTCATGCATTCCCATGGCTCCGCGTGCGGCCTTTGCGCGGAGGCACGGTTGATGCTCCTCTTCCTCCGGTTATGGAAGCAGTGACCACGCATTGGAAGAGCCTGCGCAACGGCGTCATCGTATCCGTGGTGATGCTCTATCTGGTCGAGCCGTCGATGAAGCTGCTCGTCAATACGCTGCCCTACTTCGGCGGACGGGCGTATCGCTGGGTGTGGGATCACGCGGCCGCGCAGGCCGCCCTGGGCGGGGACTACATCGACTTCGCGCTGTTCGCGATTCTCTTCTCGGCCATCGTGGGAGCGTTCATCGGCCGCTACGGCGCCGGCGGACAGGTGTTCACACGCAAACGTCGCTCGAGTGACACGGCGTGGTCGAGGTGGGAGCGTCGCCTGGTGATGTTGGCACTGTTGCTCTTTGGACCGGTGGCCGCGACGACGCTACTGGTGGATTTCGCTGCGCAGCAGATGAAGCTGTCGTTCGAGCAGCGCATGGCCGTGCTGGCGCCGTCGATTACAGAAGAGGAAGAAGAAATGCTGCGCGGCCGCTTTGCGGGACTCGATGGCCGCGACAGCTATGAAAACTTGAAGCTCGACATGAGCATGGCCGCGCATCAGCACGGCGTGTCCCTTCCCGAGCCGCTTCTCTAGTTCGCTAACGCGGAGACTTCGCCGCGCTCGCCGCCGTGCCCGAGCCGTTGTGTTTTCCCGGGAGCGGACGCCCGCGATACTTCTCATACAGCGCCAGGTGCCGGTTCTCGAGCGACACGTCGCGACCGGCGATGATGAGATGCTTCACGTTGGTGGTGAGCGCCAGCGGATTTCCATCCGTCACGATCAGGTTGCCGATTTTTCCGGTTTCAATCGATCCCAGCTGCTTGTCGACGCCGAGCATCTCGGCCGGCCACAGCGTGATTGCCTTCATCGCGTCGTCTTCGGAGAGGCCGAATGCCGACGCCTGCGCCGCTTCGTACGCGAGTGTGCGCGCGCCGTGCGGACCCGAGGGCCCGAAACCGCCGCCCGCTCCCGACGAGAATGCGATCCGTACTCCCGCCTTGTTGAGCTCCGCCGGCATCGCATAGGGACGATCGTAGGGATCGTCTTCCTCGGACGGAAGACTCTGCGTGCGACCGAGAATGACCGGGATCTTCTTCGCGGCGAGCGTGTCGCTCACCTTCCATGCCTCGCGGCCGCCGGAGAGAATCATGCGCAAACCCATCTCTTCGGAGAATGCGATGGCGGCGAGAATGTCGTCCTTGCGATCGGCTCCGATGATCACGGGCCGTGTGCCGTCCACAAACTGCGAGAGTGCGGCCAGCTTGGGATTGATATCGGCGCGCGATCCCTTTGCTTTGGCCGCCGCACCGTAATGCTTCGCGGCGTCGATCCAGTCGCGCAGCTCATTCTGCTTCTTGGTGGCTTCGTCTTTGGCGTCGTTGTACGGCGTTTCTTTGAATGAGT
>DATNGX010000282.1:0-2118 GCA_035605755.1 Candidatus Krumholzibacteriia bacterium | reverse complement strand
CGTGGTCAAAGCCCAGGTGCTGGTGGGCGGGCGCGGTAAGGCGGGCGGCGTCAAGATTGCGCAGACGCCGGCCGAAGCGAAGGAGAAGGCGGCGCAGATTCTCGGCATGGACATCAAGGGTGAGAAAGTGCAGAAGGTGCTCATCACCGAGGCCGTCGACATTGCGCGCGAGATTTACGTCGGCGTGGTGATGGACCGCCGCGCGCAGAAGCCGCTCATCATGGCGAGCGCCGAGGGCGGCGTCGAGATCGAGATCACCGCGGTGGAAAAGCCGCAGGCCATCAAGCGCGTGCACGTGGATCCGCTCTACGGCGTCCAGTCGTTCGCGGCGCGCAACCTCGCCGCCGAGCTGGCGGACAACGCCGAGCAGGCGAAGCCGATGACTGACATCATCGAGAAGCTCTACCGCGTGTTCATGGAGACCGACGCCAGCCTCGCGGAAATCAATCCGCTCGTGGTGACGAAGGACGGACGCGTGCTTGCCATCGACGCCAAGCTCAACTTCGATGACAACGCGCTGTATCGTCACGCCGATATCGAAGCCATGCGCGACACGGATGCCGAGGACGCGGGCGAAACCACCGCGCGCGCCGAAGGGTTGTCGTTCGTTCGACTCTCCGGCAACGTCGGCTGCATCGTCAACGGCGCCGGCCTGGCCATGGCCACCATGGACCTGGTGAAGGAGTACGGCGGCCAGCCCGCCAACTTCCTCGACATCGGCGGCAGCTCGCGTCCCGAAAAAGTGGTGACGGCGCTCACCATCATTACGTCGGACAAGAGCGTGCGCTCGATCCTGTTCAACATCTTCGGCGGCATCACGCGCTGCGACGACGTCGCGCGCGGTCTCGTCACCGCATTCAATCAGATGGATCTCAAGCTGCCGGTGGTGGTGCGCCTGACCGGCACCAACGAAAAGGAAGCGCGCGAAATCCTGAAACAACTGCCTTCACTGCACACGGCCGAGACCATGGACGAAGCGGTGAAGAAAGCCATCCAGCTCGCGGCATAAAGGAACAATGACATGAGCATACTCATCGACAAGAATACGCGGCTCGTGGTGCAGGGCATCACCGGGCGCGACGGATCCTTTCACGCCTCGCAGATGGCGGCGTACGGCACCAACCTCGTGGCCGGTGTCACGCCCGGAAAGGGCGGCACCCGGTTCGAGGACAAAGTGCCCGTGTTCGACAGCGTGCACGCGGCCGTGGACGCCACCGGCGCCAATACGTCGGTGATCTACGTGCGTGCGCCCTTCGCGGCTGATGCCATCTGCGAAGCCGCCGAAGCCGGGATTCGTTTTGTGGTGTGCATCACCGAGGGCGTTCCGGTGCGCGACATGTTGCGCGTGGTTCCGTTTCTCAAGGAACGCTCGACGCGATTGCTCGGCCCCAACTGTCCGGGTCTCATCGCGCCCAACTCGAAAGTGAAAGTCGGCATTCTGCCCGCGAGCATCGTGCTGCCGGGTTCGGTCGGCGTGGTGTCGCGCAGCGGTACCCTCACATACGAAGTGGTTTACCAGCTCACGCGCGCCGGCATGGGGCAGTCGACCTGCATCGGCATCGGCGGCGATCCGGTCATCGGCACCAACTTCATCGACTGCCTGCGCATGTTCCAGGGTGACGATGAAACCGAAGCCATCGTCATGATCGGCGAGATCGGCGGCTCCGACGAAGAAGAGGCGGCCGCCTTCATCAAGGAAAAGGTGACCAAGCCCGTCGTGTCGTTCATTGCGGGCCAGACCGCGCCGCCGGGAAAACGCATGGGGCATGCCGGTGCCATCGTCACCGGCGGCAGCGGGACCGCGGCCGACAAGATCAAGGCACTGACCGCGGCCGGCGTTCCGGTGGCGCGGGTGCCGTCCGAGATAACCCGGCTCGTCGCGCAGTCGGCTCCAGCACTCAAGCGCGCATAAGAAGCGCGACGAAAGGAAATTTTCGATGAAGACCCTGCTCATGGTGAAGCCGGACACGGTTGCGTCCGGCAACGTCGGCGATATTCTCGCCCTGGTGGAGCGAAACAAGTTCAAGATTCGCCGCCTGACGCTCACGCAATTCTCGAAGGAACGGGCGGAACGCTTTTATGACATGCACCGTGCGCGCCCTTTCTTCGGCGAACTGG
>DATNGX010000281.1:0-4525 GCA_035605755.1 Candidatus Krumholzibacteriia bacterium | reverse complement strand
CGAGCTCACCGAAAAAGACATCAATTCCTACCTGCGCGCGGCGGACTTTCTGAACATCAACAACGTCGACCTGGTCTGCCTGCAGCACGAATACGGCATCTTCGGCGGACGCGCGGGCGCGCACATCCTGGCGCTTCTGCGTGAGCTGCGCATGCCGGTGGTCACGACTCTGCACACGGTCCTGCGCGAGCCCAACACGGAGCAGCGCGCGGTCCTGGAAGAGCTGGCTTCGCTCTCCAATCGCCTGGTGGTCATGAGTGCGCGCGGCGCCGAGTTCCTGCACGACATCTACAAGGTGCCGCTCGGGAAGATCGATCTGATCCCGCACGGGATCCCCGACGTTCCCTTCGCCGATCCGAGTTTTCACAAGGATCTGTTCGGCGTCGAAGGCAAGATGGTGCTGTTGAGCTTCGGGCTCCTCTCCACCAACAAGGGCATCGAGAACGTGATCTCGGCTCTGCCCGCCATTCTCGCCAAGCATCCCAACGTGGTGTACATCGTGGTGGGCGCCACGCACCCGCACGTGCTGGCGCGCGAGGGTGAGTCGTACCGCAACTCGCTGGAATGGCTGGCGCAGGAAAAAGGGGTCGAAGGCAGCGTCATCTTCTACAACCGTTTCGTGAGCCTCGAGGAACTGATTCAATTCATCAGCGCCGCCGACATCTACATCACGCCCTATCTGACCGCGGCGCAGATCACGTCGGGAACGCTCGCCTACACCGTGGGTGCGGGCAAGGCGGTCATTTCGACTCCCTACTGGTACGCCGAGGAGATGCTCGCCGAGGAGCGCGGTGCGCTGGTTCCCTTCAACGACCCCGTCGCGATTGCGGAACAGACCATCGATCTTCTCGACAATGACTCCAAGCGCCACGCCATGCGCAAGCGCGCCTACCTTTACGGCCGCGAGATGATCTGGCCCATGGTGGCGAAGCGCTACATGGAAAGTTTCGAACGCGCACGCGCCGAGCGCCGTCATTTCACACCACCCGGGTTTGCGGTGAAAGCGCTCGACCAGCGCGCCGGTGAGCACACACCGCTCAAGCTCGATCACCTGCGTCACATGACCGACGAAACCGGCATTTTGCAACACGCCGTGTTCACGGTACCCAACTACCGCGAAGGCTACGCCACCGACGACAACGCGCGCGCACTGTTGGTGTCGACGCTGCTCGAGGCCCTGGGAAGCGAAGAAGCGCTGGATCTCGCGCACCGCTACCTCGCGTTCATCTGGTACTCGTACAATCCGGAGACGGGGCGCTTCCGCAACTTCATGGACTACCAGCGCCGCTGGTTGGAAGACGCCGGCTCCGACGACAGCCACGGCCGCGTGCTGTGGGCGCTGGGGACGGTGCTGGGGCGATCGAACACGGCGGCACTGCAGAACATGGCGGGACGCGCGTTCGAGTCTGCACTTTCGGCCATCCGCCAGACCACGAGCCCGCGCGCCTGGGCCTTTGCGCTCATGGGGATTCACGAATACCTGCAGCGTTTCGCCGGCGACCGCCGCGCCGGCAAGGTGCAGGAAGAACTGGCAGGGCGATTGCTGGGTTTGTACCAGCGCAATCACTCCGACGAGTGGCGCTGGTTCGAAAGCAGCCTGACCTACTGCAACGCCGCGCTTCCGCACGCGCTCATTCTGTGCGGAGAATCGATGGCGAACGCGGAAATGCGCGCGGCCGGTCTGGATGCGCTGGACTGGCTGGCGCGCGTGCAGCGCGCCGACTCGCCGGGTCACCACTTCGTCCCCATCGGCTCGAACGGTTTCTATCCGCGCGGCGGAGATCGCGCCCGGTTCGATCAGCAGCCGGTGGAGGCACAGGCCATGGTGTCCGCGTGCCTGGAAGCGTTTCGCATTACCGACGACACGCGCTGGCGCAAAGAAGCGCGGCGCGCCTTCGAATGGTTTCTGGGGCGCAATGATTTGCAGCTCCCGATTTACGATCCGACTACCGGGGGCTGCCGCGACGGTCTGCACTCCGATCGGCCCAACGCGAACCAGGGCGCGGAATCAACCCTGGCTTTCTTACAGGCGTTGCTCGAGCTTCGTCTCGCCGAGAACGCACACGCCAACGTGGAGGCACGAACCACTCAATGATTCGAAAACACCCGCAGCTCTTCGTCCGCCATTCGAACAATCCCATCCTGAGCGCGGCCGACTGGCCGTATCAGATCAACAGTGTGTTCAACGCGGGAGCGACACTGCTCGCCGACGGAACCACACTGCTTCTGTGTCGCGTGGAGGACCGGCGCGGACTCTCTCACCTGTGCTGCGCGCGCTCGGCCAACGGCATCGATCAATGGAAGATCGATCCGCATCCGACCATGCCGGCTGACCCCGAAAACTTTCCCGAAGAGTTGTGGGGCGTCGAAGATCCGCGCATCACGTTCGTTCCTGAGCTCGACAAGTACGCCATCTGCTACACCGCCTACGGTCGGGACGGACCGGGTGTGGCCATGGCACTCACCCGCGACTTCGTCACCTTCGAGCGTCTGGGTGTGATTGCGTCGCCCGAGGACAAGGACGCCGCATTGCTTCCGCGCCGCATCCGGGGCGATTGGGCGTTGATCCACCGCCCGGTGAGTGCCCCGCGCGCGCACATGTGGATATCGTTCTCGTCGGATCTGCGCCAGTGGGGCAACCACAAGCTCATGCTGGAATCGCGCCGCGGCGGATGGTGGGATGCAAACAAGATCGGTCTCTCCCCACCGCCCATCGAGACGCCGCAGGGCTGGCTCGTGATCTATCACGGCGTGCGCCATACCGCCGCGGGTTGCATCTATCGGTTGGGCCTGGCGCTGTTCGAATTGGAAGCACCGGAACGCTGCATCATGCGCGGCGACGAGTGGGTGTTTGCTCCCGAAACTCCGTACGAGCTCAATGGCGATGTCGGCAACGTGGTATTTCCGTGCGGCTACACGCTTGGAAAAGACGGGGACACCATCAACATGTATTACGGTGCGGCGGATACGAGCATCGGCCTCGCCACAGGAAGTGTCCGCGAGCTGCTGAAGTGGTTGGAGGAGCACTCGTCGGAGCCCGCGGTGGTTGCGGTCCCGGCCAACGAGCCAGGCTGGCGAGGGACGCCCGGGAGCTAGCGCTTCGGCTCCAAGCGGCGAGATTCGCGCTGCACGTGATGCACCCGCTGCACCACCGTCACCATGGTGGTCACGGCGAGAAGCATCATCACGGCCATCAGGAACTTGTAGCCTGCAATCAGGCCGAGAGCGAGAAGACCGACACGCTCCGGCCGTTCCATCACGCCTACCTTGCACTCGATGCCGAGCCCTTCGGCGCGCGCGCGCGCATAGCTGGTCAGCACCGAGCCCATGAGCGCGATCAGAATCACCACCGGTTCGTACCCGGGAATGTCGTTGGGGCTTCGAATCACATATATAAGGATGCCGCCGAAGTAGGCGAACTCGCTCACGCGGTCGAGCATGGAATCGATGAAGGCGCCGAACGTGCTCGCGCGGTCCAGCTTGCGCGCGAGGTCTCCGTCGAGCACGTCGCACAACCCGGCCAGCAGAAGAAACATGCCGCCCCCCAGGAGCGAGCCGCGCGCGACCACGATGGCACCCCAGATGCTGAGCGCCAGGCCGAAGGCCGACACCAGCATGGGCGAAATGCCGAACGACGCCAGAGCGTTGACGACCGGATCCAGCACCCGGCGGGCGCTGTGTTGTATGGCTCGTTTGTCCATGGGTGAGGTGGGGACGCTAACAGGCGGCCTGCCATGCGTCAAGGAAGGGCGCCGCGGCGCTCATCCGCGCTCGTCCCCCGCATCCTGATCGTAATCTTTGGCTTCTCCCCGGTCGCGCTCCTCGAACTCATCGCCCGGCTCGGTCTGCACGCGGTCGCGCTTGCGCCAGCCCAGCCCCTTCACGATCAGCACGAATTCCCCGCGCGGCATGGTGGGATCGATGCGCGTCTTCACCTCGGCCGCGGTGCCGCGAACGACGTGCTCGTGCATCTTGGTGATCTCCTTGGCCACCGCGATCTCGCGCTCCGGAATGCGTTCCACGAGGGCGTCGATCACCTTGCGCAGCTGGTGCGGCGCCACGTAGAAAACCGTGGTGCGCGGTTCATTCACCAATTCCTCGACGAGCTTGGTGAGCTCACCGGTTTTCTTGGGCGTGAATCCCACGAACACGAAGGTCTCGCACGGAAATCCGGTGAGCGTGAGAGCGGCGAGGAGTGCACTAGGCCCCGGCGCCGTGGTCACCTCGATGCCCGCCGCCAGAGCGGCGCGCACGAGATAGAACCCGGGGTCGGAGATGGCGGGGGTTCCCGCGTCGGTGATGAGCGCCATCTTTTCGCCGCGCTGCATGCGTTCGATGAGCGTGGGCGTGATGCGGGTTTCGTTGTGGTCGTGATACGCGATCATCGGCGTGTTGATGGCGTAGTGATTGAGAAGGCGGCGCGAGTGGCGGGTGTCCTCGGCCAGAATCACGTTCACGCTCTTCAGGACTTCGAGCGCGCGCAGCGTAATGTCGGCGAGATTTCCGATGGGCGTGGCGACGAGGG
>DATNGX010000280.1:0-5223 GCA_035605755.1 Candidatus Krumholzibacteriia bacterium | reverse complement strand
CGAGCTCTTGAAGATGCGCCTCGAAGCGGCCAAGAAAGAGCTGCGCAAGCTCTACGGCGAAGTCATCGACGACGAGCCCAACCGAAAACGTCACCAATCCGATGACTCGTCGAAGCGCGGTCGTACGCGTTCGAAGAAGTCCGACATGGCTGTGATGTCGGCCTGACATGTCGAATGCCGGGCGCAGCGGGGCCGCATTCGGCCCTGCTCTCTACGGGATTCTGCTGATTTTGCCGTCGAATCGGTTTTCGCCCCGCTCCGCTCGCTATCTTTCAATCGAAGCGGATCAATCCACACACCGGAGGTAATCATGAAAAAAGCGAAGGCACGCGGAGCGAAGCAGACGACCGCCACCACCACCAAACTACCGCCCCGGCCGGCACCGAAAGCAAAAGACGCGCGGCAGAAATCCCGCAAGGGCGCCCCTGCTCTGGAAACCAGGGAATTGGTCACCACCAACGGTGTGCTGCAGCTGGATCCTCATCTCCTCCAGATGAACAACGCGCGCTCGATTGCGAAATCGATCAAGCGTTCGGCCGATACCAGCGACGCACTCGAGCATTCACCGTTTCATTCTGCCATGAGCGTGTTGAGCTCGCTGGTCAGCCAGATCGAGCTCTTGAAGATGCGCCTCGAAGCGGCCAAGAAAGAGCTGCGCACGCTCTATAATGAGACGGAAGAGAAGGCGCCGGGTGAACACACGCCGGTGCCGCCGCAGGAATACGCGCGCAATCGCAGCGCGCCGAAGGGCTCGCGCACGCCGTCGGGTGGAAAGGTTACCGACAACCGCCCGCGCAGCCGGCCCAACAAGGTGGTATGAATGATGTGAGCGTGACCGGGCGTGCTATAATCGCCGACCAGGCACGACCCGGTCATTGCTCACATGAACGCTGCTGAAATCCGCACCTATTTCGCCTTCAATCGCTGGGCCAACGACCGCATTCTCGCGTCGTGCCGCGTTCTCGGCGACGACGAATTCACGCGCAATCTGCACAACAGCCACGGCGGCATCCGCGGCACCCTCGTCCACACGCTGTGGGGTGAATGGGTGTGGTACCGGCGCTGGATCGGCGAGTCTCCCAAAAAAATGTTCGAGGAGAACGAGTTCGCCGACATCGCGGCCATCGAGGCGAAGTGGAACGAGCTCGACCAGGAGCGGCGGCTGTTCCTCGGCGTCATCAGCGATGAAAAACTGCTGAGCACGTTCGCGTACCAGAATCTCAAGGACGAACGCTGGGAGTACACATACCTCGCTGCCATGCAGCATGTCCTCAATCATTCGACATATCATCGCGGCCAGGTGGTTACGCTCCTGCGCCAGCTCGACAAGATACCGCCGGTTACCGACTATCTCGTCTTCTTCGACGAGGGGGGAGGCAAGTCATGAGAAGCTTTGTTCTCGCTCTATTGCTGATGGCTGTGACCGTGTCCGCATGCGTGCGCAACCCCGACCGCGCAGCGCCCACCATTTCCCAGACCGCGGCCAACCTCTATAAACTGGAAGAGGGCTTCGTCGACGCCGGCGGCGTCATGATCTATTACAAAACACTCGGCATGGGCGATCCGCTCGTGTGCCTCCATGGTGGTCCGGGTGCATCGCATGATTACATGCTTCCTTATCTTCTCCCGCTTGCGCGCACGAACAAGCTGGTGTTCATCGACGAGCGCGGCTCCGGCCGCTCGTCGGGACTGGAAGATGCGACCGGCTATACGGTCGAGAACATGGTGGAGGATGTGGAAGCGGTTCGCACCGCGCTGAACCTGGGGAAGATCAACCTGCTCGGTCATTCATACGGCGGCGTGCTGGCTGAGGCGTATGCTCTCAAGTATCAGCAGAATCTCTCCCACCTGATCCTGTGCAGCACGTTCCACAGCACCAAAATGCTGAACGACGTGTTTCAGAAGATGCTCGCCAACATGTCGCCCGCTCTGCGCGGCCGCATCGAGAAAATGGAGAAGGAAGGACTCTACGGCCACGGCAAGGACTACGAAAAGAACCGCTACACGAATGAATACATGCAGGCGGCATGGGGCGAAGGCTATTTCCCGTATCTCTACCGGAAGCGGCCCGACCCCAACTACGACCCCGGCTTCGCCGGCACGTCGTGGACGCTCTACCGCGAGATGTGGGGTTCGCACGGCGAGTTCGTGATAGACGGAAATCTCGTATCCGTGGAATATAGTGACCGGCTTGGCACCATCACGGTGCCCACGCTCATTACAGTAGGCGATCACGACGAATGCGACCCGTCCATTTCACAGGATATGCAGTCCAAAATTCCCGGCTCGAAGCTCGTGATCCTGCCCGAAAGCGGCCACATGACGTTCGTGGATCAGCCGGCTCTATTCATCCAGTCAGTCGACGATTTTGTCCACGCGAAGTAAGCACTGATCCCGGACGATCAGTGGGTTGAAGCAAAACGGAGGGTGCTGTGCTCATTTTCAACAAGGTTCTGCTGATGCTGCATTTTCTCGGCCTCGTGATGGGGCTGGCGGTGCCATGCGCCAACATCGCGCTGGCGGGACTCATGTCCAAGGCGACGCCGCCCGAAAAAATGGTGCTCGGACGTTTTCCGTTTGCGATGAGCAAGGTGGGGAAGGTCGGTCTGACTCTCCTGTGGGTGACCGGCGTTACCATGGTCTTCACGCGCTGGAAAGGGTTTGGGAATCTGCCCTCGATGTTCCAGGCCAAGCTCACCGCCGTGGTGCTGCTGACAATAACCGTCGGATATATCAGCGCTCTCGAGATGCGTGCCAAAAAGGGTGACACCGCGGCAATCCCGCGTATTCAGATGGTGGGCAAGATCGCGATGTTGTTCGGTCTCCTCGCCATGATCTTCGCCGTTTTGACTTTCAATTGAGCATGCAACGTACTCGAATACTCATCATCGCGTGCCTGATCCTGGCGCTTGGTGTTTCGCACTCGAGCGCCGATACCAAGATCGTTCCCTGCGAAGGCCCCGTCACGACCATCATCGTGGTGCGTCATGCCGATCGCGCCGGAACCGCGGACTCGCTTTCGACGGCGGGGGTGGAACGCGCCCATGATCTTGCCCAGGCCGCCAAGATGGCCAAACTGCAGGCCATCTATGTGACAGACACCAGGCGCTCGCGCGACACGGCGGCGCCGGCGGCCGCCATGGTGCACGTCACGCCCGAAGTTTATGACGCCAAAGGGTACGAAGCGCTGATCAAGCGCATACTCAAGGATCATGCGGGCGGATCGGTGCTGATCGTGGGGCACAGCAACACGGTTCCGGACATCATCCGGGCGGCCGGCGGTCCACAGGTGGATGCGATTGGCGAGAACGAGTACACAGGACTCTACGTGGTCGCCGTCACGGGAACGCCGATCTGCGGTGCCACGTTGGTGCAGCTGCAGTACGGCAAGACGGCGCCCTGATCATGGGCGCCAACCTCAACTTCGTTCGCGGTCAGGGCTTCGACACCAACATTCCTTCGTGCGAGTACCAGTATCCCGCGCTCATGTGGCAGCCCCGCATGATCGGCATTCTGACCCTGCTCGGTGTTTTGCTCGAGTCGGGCTGGTATTTCATCTCGCTCGCGGCACTTCTGTGGTGGAACGCGCTTCTGCCGCGGCTCAACCCGTTCGACGCCATCTACGATCATTTCGTATTGAAACGCATAGGCCACGCCGTCATCGGTCCGGCGCCTGCGCCGCGCCGTTTTTCGCAGGCCGTCGCGGGTGCGTTCATGCTCGCCATCGGAATTTCCCTGCTCTTCAATTCGCCTGCTCTCGCATGGACGCTCGAAGTCATTCTGCTCCTTTTCATCGCCGCGCTTGTCTTCGGACGCTTCTGCGCCGCGTCGTATCTCTACTATCACCTCATCGGCAAGCGCGCCTTCGCCAACAAGAACCTCCCCTGGGCCCGCGGAGAGTAAATGGTTCCCGACCATCCGACCGCGGAGCAGACTGACCATCGCGTCGCTCAATCGCTGCGCGGATTCGGGCCCATCGGAATCGCGTTCGTAATCCTTGTGTTGCTCGTCGGCCCGCTGCTTGGCGCTTCGCTGGTGCTGGTGTGGGCATGGCGGACCCGGTTGCCATGGCGCGAGCTCGGCTTCGCGCGGCCGCGCAGTTGGGTGCTGACGATTGTGGGAGGGATCATCGCCGGTGTGGCGTTGAAGCTTCTCATGAAGGCGGTCGTGATGCCGCTCCTGGGGGCTCCGCCCGTCAATCCCGCCTACAGTTACCTGAACGGAAACACGGCGGCGCTTCCGGGTTTTCTGGCCAACGTGATCATCACGGCCGGTATCGGCGAGGAAATTCTCTGGCGCGGCTTTCTGTTCGAGCGTTTCCGCTCACGGTTCGGAACATCGCGCCGCGCCAATGTCCTGGCGGTGGTGATCACGTCAACCTTGTTCGGTCTCGCGCACTATATGAGCCAGCACTGGATGGGTGTGCAGCAGGCGTTCATCGTGGGTCTCATATTTGGTTCTTACTTCGTGATGAAACGCAGGATTGTTCCACTGATGATCGCCCATGCGGCATTCGACATTTTCGCCGTGCTCATCGTCTACTACGGAATGGAGGAGCGCGTCGCGCACGCGTTGTTCCATTGAAAAAAACGTCGCCGGGGATGGGTCTGAGGGAGGGACCCACCACCGGCGACGAATCCGCCAGGAGCGGCGGTTTTTACGAATCGGTTACGACGTCGGCTTCCAGCCCAGCTTGATCACTTCGAAATCACTGGCGTCCAGGCTGTGGAAAGCGGGGTTCAACACGCCGTTGTCCCACCGCGAATCCATTGTGCCCTGCACGTACATGTTTCCTCCGCGATCGGCGACGATCACGCCGTAGGTCTTCATCGCCTGGAAGATCTTGCGCATCGGCTCCGGATATCCGGAGATGTCGACACTGGCTTTCAGCCGCATTCTCATCCCGAGCGGAGGCGCGCCGTCGTCGGTGGCAGCGGTGTGTGACGCCGGGTAGACGTAGCGGTTGGTGCGCTTGATCGAGCAACGAATGGCGTGCCGGATCGGATCCGGCCCGTACACTTCGTCATAGCGAACCAGCCCGGCCAGCACGCACAGCCCGGCAGCGTCGGTCGACGTCCAGCCTTCCGGCCGGCGGTAGTTGGAGTCCACCTTGAAGATGGCGCCGTATCCCGCCGACCACACACCGCCCGAGTACGACGCATAGGAGAGCTCGTACACCATGCGATTGTCGCGGTTGTAGATCAGGAGGTGGCGGTCGCCGTC
>DATNGX010000279.1:0-9149 GCA_035605755.1 Candidatus Krumholzibacteriia bacterium | reverse complement strand
GATCGCACCCGTCCACACCGTGGAAATGAGCGCGATCTGCACGTAACGGTTGGTGAGGTTGCACCACAACAACGACGGCACCAGCACCGCCGTGAGGATGAGCAAGCCGCCCATGGTGGGCGTGCCCTGCTTGGCCTGGTGCGTCTTCGGTCCCTCTTCACGAATCACCTGGAACATCTGGACACGCCGCAGCATGCGGATGAACGCGGGCCCGAGCAGAAACGAAATCAACAGCGCCGTCACCATCGCGTACGCGGAGCGAAACGTGATGTAGCGGAAAACGTTGAACACCGAGATCTCGGTGTGCAGCGGATACAGCAGGTGATACAGCATTCGACTGGGCTCCTCGCGTTCAGCGCCGGGCGTGCAATGCTTTCAACAGTCCGGCCACGAGCTCGTCGAGCTTCGTTCCGCGTGATGCCTTGACAAGAATCACATCGCCGCTTCGTGCTTCCTGGGAGACGGCGGCAATCAACGCCGGCATCTCCGTGTGCAGCTCCACCAGGATGCTGGGACGCATCGCGCGCGCGGCATCGCGCACGATCGTGCCCTCTTCTCCCATCCAGTACAGACGGTCGATGGAACGCTCGGCGGCCTCGACGCCGACGGCACGGTGCAGCTCGTCGGCCTGATTGCCGAGCTCGCGCATGTCGCCGAGGACGGCGATGCGCCGTCCCGCGGTGGCCAGAGAGCCCAGCATTCCGATCGACTTGCGCATGCTGCTCGGGCTCGCGTTGTACGATTCGTCGATCACGGTGACGCCCGCAACGGTATCGACGCGGCCGCGTCCCGGCGTCGCCGTTACTTTCGCGAAGGCGTTGCGCATGCGCGCCGCATCCACGCCGCAGATTTCTCCCACCGCGAAAGCGGCGCACGCGTTCATCGCGTTGTACTCGCCCACGGCGGCCAGCGCGATGGGCTCGCCGTTCACGGAAAAGGTGAGCCTTCCATCCACGAAGGCGATGTCGCCCAGGCGATAGTCGGCTCCGTTCGAGCGGCCGAAAGTCGACACCTTTCCCTGCACGATGGCGTTCAGCCGCTCGAAGTAAGAATCGTCGCGCGGAAGCACGGCCTGGCCGCCGTTGGCAAAATGCCGCAGCAGCATTCCCTTCTCCGCCGCGATGGCGTCGCGCGAGCCGAAGTAGCCCACGTGCGCGTCGCCGATATTCGTGATCACCGCGATCTCCGGCTGCAGCAGAGCCGCCAGCACGTCGATTTCGCCCTTCTGATTTGCGCCCACTTCGCACACGAGGTATTCGCTGTCCTCGTCCGCGCCCAGAATCGTCATGGGCACGCCGATCAGACTGTTCAGGTTGCCCGGATTCGCGTGCACGCGATACCTGGTCTTGAGCACCGCGCGCGTGTATTCCTTGGTTGTGGTCTTGCCGCTCGAGCCCGTGATGGCGACAACGCGCGCCGACAGGCGCGAGCGATATGCACGCCCCAGCACGGTCAGTGCGCGACGGGTGTCCGGCACCAGGAAGTAGGGGGCCGTCTTGTCATTGGCCACCGCCGATGCATCGGAGACCACGAGTGCGACACAGCCGGCGCGAAACGCGCTGGACGCGTAGCGGTGCCCGTCGGTGTTTTCACCCGCGAGCGCAAAGAAAATCTTCCCCGAGCACTCCTGGCGATTGTCGATGACGGCACCCGACCACATGGTGGCGTCGCCGCCGCGCAGCTCCGCGCGCACGAGCTCGCCCGACGCGGCCAGCGCGTCACGAATCCACGACAGTGTGCGTACGCTCACCGTGCACTCCATTGCGCGAGTCCCTCCTCGGCCGCGCGCCGGTCGCTCCAGGGAAGCTTTTCGGCGCCGATGATCTGGTAGTCCTCGTGTCCTTTGCCGAGCAGCGCCACCAGCTCACCGGGGCGGCACTCGTTGATGGCGGCGTGAATGGCCCGCGTCCGGTCGAGCTCGACCACGACGTTCTCGTTTTTCATTCCGCCGCGAATGTCGGCGATGATGTCTTCCACGCGCTCGCTGCGCGGATTGTCGGTGGTGAGATACACGCGGTCACTCACGCGCTGGGCGATGCCGCCCATGATGGGACGCTTGGTCTTGTCGCGATCGCCGCCGCAACCGAAGACGGTGATGATGCGCTTCGGCTTGAGCGACTGGCACGTGCCCAGCACGCGCTCGAAGCCGTCCGGCGTGTGCGCGTAATCGATCACAACCACGGGACGGTCGCCGCCGCCCAGCGCTTCGAAGCGCCCGGGGATGCGGTCGACCGATTCGAGCCCGGCGCGCACCGAGGCCAGCGACGCGCCCATGGCGCTCGCGCCTGCGGCAGCCAGGGCTGCATTGGCGGGGACGAACGCGCCGCGGAGCTTCATCGCTATCGCGGCGCGTTCGCCATCGGGGAGCTCGAGAGTAAAGCGCGTGCCGTCGAGAGAAACCTCGACGTTGCTCACGCGCCAGTCGGCATCCTGCGACGTGCCGACTGCAATGCGACGCCCGGAGAAGCGCGATCCGATCTCGCGCGCGTTGGGATCGTCGCACCAGTATGCAAGCGTGCCGGCGGGCTTTTTCCGTCCGGCCGCGTTCAGCGAATAGCAGAACTCCGCTTTCGCCGCCTTGTAATCTTCCATGCTTGAATGGTAGTCGAGGTGGTCATGTGTGACGTTTGTAAGCATCCCAACCTCAAAGTCTAGCGCCCATACACGATGTTGCCGCACGGCATGTGAGCTGACCTCCATGACCACCCCGACACACCCTTCATCCTGCATCCGGCGAAACCACGCGTGCAGCGTGACGGCGTCGGGAGTCGTGTGCGGGTCTTTCACCAGCGTGTCGCCGATCCCGTGACCGAGCGTGCCGATGAGACCTGTCTTCATTCCTTCGCGGGCGAGAATCGCGCGCACCAGGTGCGTCGTCGATGTCTTGCCGTTGGTGCCGGTGACGCCGCACAGGCGCAGCGCATCGGCCGGATTTCCGTAGTAACGCGCGGCCACGAGCGCCAGCGCCTTGGATGAATCCTCCACCACCACGAACGGTGCGCCCACCGGCGGTGCGCCGCTCTCGATGATGACCGCGGCCGCCCCGCGCTCGAGCGCGTCGCGCACGAAACGGTGCCCGTCGACGGCGCTGCCGCGCACCGCGACGAACAGCTCGCCGCCTCTGACCGCGCGCGAATCCACCGTGACGCCGGTGATCTCGAGCGTGCGCGCCGTCTCATCCAGCGGCGTCACGACCAGCGGACCCACGGCATCCACCAGCCGGCCCAGCGTGATCGTTGTTCCCGTGTTGCGTTTCGTCGTCATCGTTCCATTCATCGGTCGCGACCCGCGCGCACGCCGGCCATCGCGACGGGCGGATGAAAGCGCGTGGATGCGCCCAGCGTGGCCTTGTCGTTCGAATCGTTTTCGCCGTTTTCCGGCGGAGTTGCGCGATACATCTCGCGCAGACGCTGGTTCCGGTACAGGTCCGCGTTCGCGCCGTCCGACACCACGAGACGAATGACGCCGTTGCGGCTCATCTCGGCTCCGGGTGCGGGCATCTGGGCGACCACGCGGCCCGACTCGCCCTCGCACAGCACATTGGTGCCCGAGCGGCGCGCGGACTCCAGCGCC
Source organism: Candidatus Krumholzibacteriia bacterium (assembly GCA_035605755.1). Taxonomy (GTDB): domain Bacteria; phylum Krumholzibacteriota; class Krumholzibacteriia; order WVZY01; family JAKEHA01; genus JAKEHA01. The sequence goes on along the minus strand of DATNGX010000279.1, from coordinate 5,576 downwards.
GCGGCGCGCGGCATCCGCAGGAAGTTGGGTGCGAACGTGCGTCGCGCGCGCACGGTCTGCGCGCGCACGGTCTGGACAGACAACACTCCGTCGAAGAGCGAGGTCGAGCTGGCCAGGCTTTCACAGATGCGGCCGAACGCGGGCGCGGCGCTGTCGCCGCCGAAACGGACCGACCATTTGGGCTCGTCGATCATCACCAGACACGCGATGCGCGGCGCCTCGTAGGGCGCAAAGCCGACGAAGCTCGAGATGTAGCGGTTGAAGATGTAGCCGTGACGCCCCGCCTTCTGCGCCGTGCCGGTTTTACCCGCCACGTGCATGAATTCCACTTTGGCGGCCTGTGCGGTTCCCTGCTCCACGACCTGCAGGCAGAACTCGCGCAGCATGCGCGCGGTTTCTTCCGACACCACACGACGTACGACGACGGGCTCCGACTCGATCACATCACCCGTGCGCGGATCGACGACCGCTTTCACCAGACGCGGCATCATCATCACGCCGTCGTTCGCGATCGCGGCGTATGCGTTCAACAGCTGCAGCGGCGTCACCGCGACTTCCTGGCCGAACGCCATGGTGGCGCGCGTGCGCGCCGACCAGCGCTCGATGGGCGGCACCAGGCCGGCCGACTCGCCGGGAAGTCCCACGCCGGTCCTGGCACCGAAGCCGAAGAGCTTGGCGTAGCCGTACAGGTCGCCGTTCTGCAGCGAGCCCGACGCCTTCGCCATCACGATGTTGCTCGAAAACATGAAGGCTTCTTCGATGGTGAGAAAGCCGTGCGGGTGCGGATCATTGATCACCGCGAAGCCGAGGTCGGCGCGGCCATCTTCGGCGTCGAAGGAATCGGCCGGCGCAATCGCGGTCTTGTCGAGCAGCGCCGCGGCGGTAACCAGCTTGAAGGTCGAGCCCGGTTCGTACACGTGCGACACCGAGCGCAACGTCCACAGCGAATCGGCGTGCGACGAGCCGTCGCGCGCCGGAATCGTCGGCGACTCCGCCAGCGCCAGCACGTCGCCAGTGGCCACATCCATCACGATCACCGCACCGCCGGTGGCACCGCACTCCGCCACGGCGCGACGCAGCTCCGTCTCCGCGATGTCCTGCACGGTGGCGTCGATGGTGAGAAACACCTGCTTGCCGTCGACGGGCTTCTTGTCGACATATTCGTAGTATCGGTCGCTCGAGTAACGGCCGTTGCGCAGCACGGTGATGCGTCCCGGCGTTCCGCGCAGCGCGTGGTCGTACGCGAGCTCCACACCCGAGAGGCCGCGGTTCTCGCGGCTCACGAACCCGATCACCTTGCTGCCCACGGCGTCGTAGGGATAGATGCGGTTGGCGTTGGCCTCGACCACGATGCCGTCGATGCGCGAGAGCTCGCGCTGGGTTTCATCCGCGAGCATGGCGTCGTGCTTCACGTAGATGTAGGAACGGCCGCTGCGCATGGCGGCGCGCACCGTATAGGGAGAAACGCCGGCTTCCTTGGACAGCGCCTGGATGATGGGGCGCGCGTTCTTGATGCGGCGTGGCTGCACCGCGATCGAGCAGCGGCGCACATTCATGGCGAAGGGACGGCCGCTGCGGTCGTAGATGCCGCCGCGCGCGGCCTGCATCTCGCGCGGCGCGACGTGCTGCCTGTCGGCCGCCGCCGCGTACGCGTCGTGATTGATGAACTGAACCTGGAAGAGCCGCACCCACAGGGCCAGAATGGCGAACCCGAACAGCCCTCCCACAACACACATCCGCCGCTTCTGGTCCCGCGCTGTCATCGACGCATCACCTGGGTGAGCCCGTTGATGTCGGAGCCGAGCACGCGATCGATATGGACGGTTTCGCCGGGTGGATCTTCCGCCAGCGTCGCGCCGTCGATGGCGACGCGCACCACATCCGCGGTGGTGGATTCGACCAGACCCAGACTGCCTTCGCACGCGCGCGACACGCGCGACTTGGACGTGATGGTCGCGTAGCGCGCCGTCAGCACACCGATGCGTTCGCGCGCGACCGTCTCCTGGCGCTTGCGCGCCGAGACCTGTTCCATCAACGAATTGGTGTAAACCTGCGCGGAGACATATGCGAGCAGGAAGCCGGCCACGATGAGATAGCCCGCCACCATCATGGGTATGCCGAGCCGTCCGCCCAACGCCGCGAAGAACAACTGCGTGACAACCGCCAGCGACTTACGATGCATCGCTTCCCACCTTCTCCGCGGCGCGCAGATGAGCGCTGCGTGAGCGCGGATTGCGCGCGATCTCCTGGTCGCGCGGACCCAGCGCGCGACGCGTGAGCATGCGGATCGTGGGCGTGCGCCCGCACACGCACAGGGGCACCTCGGGCGGGCAGACGCAGGTGGCGCTCGCATCGCGCAGGAACTGCTTCACCATGCGGTCTTCGAGCGAGTGATAACTGATGATGACGAGACGCCCGCCGGGGTTGAGCCGGTCCAGCACGCCGTCGAGAAAACGATGCAGATGGCCGAGCTCGTCGTTGACCACGATGCGCAACGCCTGAAACACACGCGAGAGCTCCGCCGGTGCGGCACCGCGACCGATGGCACCCTCGACGGCTGCACGCAGCTCGGCGGTGGTGGCGAGAGCTCCTTCGTCGCGCGCACGCATGATGGCGCGCGCTACGCGGCGCGACTGCCGCACTTCGCCGAGCTCGCGGAGCCATCCGGTCAGCGTGTCGAGATCCGAGCGGGCAATGAGATCCGCGGCGGTTTCACCGGCATCGCCCATGCGCATGTCGAGCGGGCCGCTGTGCGCGTACGAGAAACCACGCTCGCGCACGTCGATCTGCACGCTCGAGATGCCGAGATCAAGCAGCACGCCGTCCGCGCGGAGCGAGCCCGCGAAGACGGCGTCGAGATCCGAGTACACGCCCTGCACCAGGCGCACACGATCCCCGAAAAGTGAAAGACGTTCCTGTGCCGCCGCAATGGCGACGGGGTCACGGTCGACGCCGATGAGCGCCACCGTCGGACGCGCGATCAGGACAGCCTCGGCGTGCCCGCCGAAGCCTACGGTGCCGTCGACAACCAGGCGCGAGTTGTCGTGCAGCAGATACTGCACAACCTCGTCGACCATGACGGGCACATGCCGCGGTGCGCTCATGCGTACCTGCTGGTCATTGGCCGCCGGCCCATGTGAGAGGGCGAAAACATTCATCAAAAGAACGAATTGTTGATGTTCTTGAACGCGCTCGCCATTTCGGCGTAGCGGCGCTCAATGTGTTTCGGATTCCAGACTTCAATGCACTTGCTCACATTGATCACGACCACGGACGCGCCCAGCGCGCACTGGTCACGAAGACTCTTGGGTAAAATGATGCGGCCCTGGGCGTCGGCGATGACTGTCTCGCGGTGCAGCTCCACGAAACGTACGAAGTCGCGCTTCACATCGCCGGGCGCCTGCGCCAGGAAACGCTGCTCGTAATCCTCCCACTGGGCCGCGGTGCGGACCTCGAGGTACGGCGGTTCTTCGATGTTGGGAAGCAAGTGCAGGCGCTCGCCCTTTTTGAGCTTGAGCTGGTCACGGATCTGCCGCGACAGCTGCAAACGACCCTTGGGGTCGATGCCGTGCAAGTGCTTCTCGCCGAAACTACCCTGCATGGGGCCTAGCCTAACTTGTTGATTTTTAAAGCGTTGGTCCCGAAATAGGGACAGAGCACCACTTAAGGCGGCAGTTTAGGGAGTTTTAGGGAAACAGGTCAAGCATAAATCCCATTTTAGGAGTCGAAGTCCCCTAGGTGGGCGACCGTAGGCCTTTTTTTCTCCTCACGGGGCGACGCCACGCCCTGATCCCCGTGTTGTCGTGGAACAGATGGACGGAGCCAGGCCCGCGAGCCCGCTTCTGGAGAGAATTGAAACTAGCGCGCGTCCGCGACGATGCAGACGGTCGCGGCGAAGTGATTGACGATCGGAGTTTGCTCGAGGATTCGTTCGGAGAGCTTCCAGGCCCCGGAAAGTGAGTCCGGGGTGTTCTTCATCATGAACAGAAAGTGCGAGACGCCCGCCACGCGGAAGCCGGCGGCTCCCACCAGCGCGGCGATCTCATGATCCGGCAGCGGGTGATGATAACGATACGGGTGATAGTCGCCGCGCTCGGTTCCCTGCTGCGGCAGACACATCGACGGCAGTCGCTGGCGCAGCCATCCATGCCGCACGGCGACGCGCTTCATGCGCTCCACCACGCTCGCATGATTCGGCGTCGACAGCACCAGGCGTCCACCGTTCTTGAGCACACGCCGGCATTCCGCCAGTGCACGCGGGCGATCGTCGTTGTAGATGTGCTCGAATGTCTCCACCATGGTGACGAAGTCGAACGTGCCATCCGCGAACGGAAGCGCCGATGCATCCGCCCCGGCCACGTTGAAGGCAACACGGTTGTGCGCCGCGATGCGCTGCCCCACGGCGAACTGCGACGGAATCAGATCCACGCCTGTCGCGTCAAAACCCATCCGGCCCAGCGCCATCACGTTGAAGCCCCACGCCGATCCCACGTCCAGAACACGCGCGCCCCGGGTTCGATCCAGGTGACGGTCCACTTCCAGAAAACGCCGCATCATCATGTGACGGCGCGCGGGCGGCCCCAGGTACCAGTGCCGCAACAGATCCGGCATGTCGTCACGCGAGAGATCCGACGGAATCTCGATCGATGGCAGTGTCACGGGGTCTCCACCGGCGTGATGCGGTACAGCGTGTAGTAGAATTCGCCCGGCTTGCGAATGCCGAGATTGCGCACAGTGGTCATGTAAATTTTTTCGAAACGATGTCCGTTGATGACGCGCCCGTCGAAACGATTGGCTTCGTGTTCGCGGTCCACCAGAAAGTCAACGTGCGGATATCCCGGCACGTTGAAGTACAGTCCCTGCGCCACGATGTCCTCGTAGTCGTACTGCGCGCGCAGCTTCCCCGTCTCCGGCTCGACCAGACCACCCAGGTCCAGCACACGGCATCCCGAATAGAAGGCAAGATAGCCGATGTCCGCGGCGGCGACCACGTCTCCCGGCTGCGCGTGGTCGTGAAGAAAACGCGCGAGCCCGGCCATGTTCACCTGCAGGTCCTGGCTGAATGCGCGCGAAGGCGGAATCACCACCAGCGCATACACGGCGCCGTTGATGCCGAGTGCCACCAGCAAGGCGGCCGGCATGACAACCGCGCGCGCGCGCCCGCTGGATGCGTGCCACAACGATTGCAGTGACATCCATCCGCCCGCGCACACCGCGGGCGTGACGAGGAGCAGATAACGCGACAGCACCTGAATGTCGGCGATCACATAGGCAAGCGGAAGTGCGACCATCCACAGGAGCGCAAAGCGGAAGCGCGGTCCCAGCACGAACGCATTCCTGCGCATGACGACGAGATCCGCCAGCATCGCGACGAGCGCCACCGCCTGCGAGCTCGCCATGATCCGGGCGGGCATCCACAACTTCTTCGCGAACAGGACCGGATCACTCACCAGTCCCCCGCTTTTCGCACCCGCCGTGTTGGGCAGAAAACTTCCGATGTGCCACTTCGCAAAGGCGAGCCACGGACCGACAAGGAGGGCAAAGAACACGCAGGCCGTGACCACGGTGCGTGTATG
>DATNGX010000278.1:0-3078 GCA_035605755.1 Candidatus Krumholzibacteriia bacterium | reverse complement strand
GCAGTGGGAGCGGCAGAAGAATCCGAAAGTGGCGATGCTGTGCCACACGCTCCTGCCGGGGCTGGGTCAGACGTACAACGGAAGGCGCCTCAAGGTCGGGCTGATGGTGGGGTTCGCGTCGTTCTACTACGGCAACGCGTGGCTCAATCTGAAAAATTGGCACGCGGCCGAAGCGCAACGCGATCAGTTCGAGCAGGGAACGCCCGAGTACAACACCCGCAACGATCTCGCGAACTTCTACGAAGAAGAAGCGCGCACTTATTTGTGGTGGTCGGGTGCGGTGTGGCTGATCGGGCTCATCGACTCGTGGATCGACGCGCACCTCTACGACGTGCGCTCGTACACGCCGCCCAAAGTGGAAGAATCACAGACGCCGCAGGCGTCGAATGAACAGATCAACTATCTGACCATCGGCTTTACGCTGGAACGAGCGAAGAAGTAACTGAACATGTCATTTCCCCAGGAACGCATTCGAAATTTTTGCATCATCGCGCACATCGACCACGGCAAGTCGACGCTGGCCGATCGTTTGCTCGAAGCCACCGGTACGCTCACGAACAAGGAAATGCGCGCGCAGGTGCTCGACACCATGGACCTCGAGCGCGAGCGCGGCATCACCATCAAGAGCCATCCCATCCGCATGGTGTATCGCGCCAGGGACGGCCAGGATTATCTCTTCAACCTGATCGACACGCCCGGTCACGTCGACTTCACATACGAGGTCTCGCGGAGCTTGAACGCGTGCGAGGGCGCCATTCTTGTCGTCGACGCCGCGCAGGGTATCCAGGCCCAGACGGTTTCGAACGTCTATCTCGCCGTCGAGCAGGGGCTCGAGCTCCTGCCTGTGATCAACAAGATCGATCTCGCGGCGGCGCGCGTGGACGAAGTGATGCACGAGATCCACGATCTGATCGGCGCGCGCGAAGAGGAAATCGTCAAGGTGAGCGCGCGCGAGGGCATCGGGATACCGGATCTGCTGGAAGCGATCGTCGCGCGGGTGCCGGCGCCGACGGGCGACCGCGACGGCAAGCTGCAGGGACTCATCTTCGATTCGTTCTACGAGCCCTACCGGGGATCCGTGATCTACGTGCGTCTGAAACAGGGCCGTGTCAAGAAGGGCGAGATCGTCCGCATGTGGTCGCGCGAGAAAACCTTCGAGGTCATGGACACGGGATACTTCAAAATCCAGATGATGACAGCACCGCTGTTGGAAGCCGGGGAAGTCGGCTACATCGTCACCGGCATCAAGGATATCCATGAGATCAAGGTGGGCGACACGGTGACCCTGCAGGCCGATCCGTGCGACGCCCCGCTTCCCGGTTACACGGAAGTGAAGCCCATGGTGTTCAGCGGGCTCTATCCGGTGGAAGCGGAGGCATATGTGGAGCTCCGCGAAGCGCTCGAGAAATTGCGCCTCAACGATTCGTCGTTCATCTTCGAGCCGGAAACGTCGGCGGCGCTTGGCTTCGGTTTCCGCTGCGGATTTCTCGGCCTCTTGCACATGGAAGTGATCCAGGAGCGCCTCGAGCGCGAGTACAATTTGAATCTGATCACTACCATGCCCAACGTGGAGTACATCGTCCGCACCAAGGCGGGCGAAGAGCTGGTGGTCGACAACCCGGCCCAGTTCCCGCCGGAGGGCAAGATCGACCACGTGCGCGAGCCCTTCGTGAAAGTCGAGGTCGTGACGCCGGCCGAATTCATCGGCGCCATTATGGCGCTGTGCCAGGGCCGGCGGGGTATATACCTCGGAATGGAGTATGTCACCAGGGAGCGCGCGGTCCTGCGCTACGACATGCCGCTGGCCGAAATCCTGATCGATTTCTATGATAAACTGAAGAGCCTGAGCAAGGGATACGCGAGCCTCGACTACAATTACATCGGTCACCAGGAAAGCGGTGTGGTGCGTCTGGACATCGCCTTGAACGGCGATCCCGTCGACGCGCTCTCCATGATCGTCCACAAGGAGAATGCGTACAATATGGGGCACGATCTGGCGGTCCGGCTCAAGGAAGTGATCCCGCGCCAGATGTACGAGGTGGCCATCCAGGCCTGCATCGGCAACGACGTTATTGCCCGTACCACGGTGAAGGCGCTGCGCAAGAACGTGACCGCCAAGTGTTACGGCGGCGATATTTCGCGCAAACGCAAACTTCTCGAGAAACAAAAAGAGGGAAAAAAGCGAATGAAGATGGTGGGCAAGGTCGAGATCCCGCAGGACGCGTTCCTCGCGGTTTTGAAAGTTGAGAGGACCCAGTAATCATGGCGAAAACCAAGCGTAAAAAAGGCGTCATTCGCGAGTACGCGGAAATCATCGTGCTCGCGGTGGGCCTGGCCCTGTTCGTACGGACGTTCTTCATCCAGGCGTTCCGGATTCCGTCGGAGTCGATGGAAGACACGCTTCTGGTGGGAGATTTTCTTTTCGCCAACAAGCTCCTCTACGGACCCAAGCTTCCGTTCATCGACAAGCACCTGCCCGCCATTCGAGAGCCCAAGCAGGGCGACATCATCATCTTCCGGTATCCGAACGACCCCAAGGTGGACTACATCAAGCGCTGCGTCGCGGTGGAAGGGCAGACCGTCGAGCTCATCGACAACCAGCTCTACGTCGACGGCGTGCTCTCGCGCGAGCCGTTCACGAAGTACGTCTTCGGCTCGCGTCCCGACCGGCACTTTGGCCCCTTCAAGGTTCCGGCCGGCCATCTGTTCATGATGGGCGACAACCGCGACAACTCGGCCGACAGCCGCGCCTGGGGGCCTCTGGACAAGAAGCTCATCGCGGGCAAGGCGATGTTCATCTACTTCTCGTGGAACCCGCGTTCGCATTCCATCCGTTTTTCGCGCATTGGAGATTTGATTCGCTAGTTGTGGAGCGCTGAGGTCAGCCATGCCGGGAACCAGACGCAAAAAAGGTGTTGTTCGTGAGTACGCGGAAGTCATCGTGCTCGCGGTCGGCCTGGCGCTCGCCGTGCGCACGTTCTTCATCCAGGCGTTCCGCATTCCGTCGGAGTCGATGGAAGACACGCTTCTGGTGGGAGATTTTCTTTTCGCCAACAAGCTGCTCTACGGTCCGAAACT
>DATNGX010000277.1:0-9645 GCA_035605755.1 Candidatus Krumholzibacteriia bacterium | reverse complement strand
GCGATGGCGCCCGCATGAGTGACAACAATGCTTCGGCCTCGGCGTGTTCCGCTTTCGCCGCCAGTGTGCGTTCGTCGACCATTCCGGAACAATACTATGGAACGACTTCGATGTCGCCCGTTGTCCACTTTCCGATGAATCCGCCGAGCAGACCGCCGGGGATTCCGCTGACACCAAAAACCACCGCGAGGTCTTTGAAATCATCCTCGCCGTCATCCTTCGCAATCAACATCGCCACCGTTCCGGTCAGGGCGTAACCGAGAATCGTGTAGAGCGGTGTCCGATTGGGTCGCTGGACTCGTACGGTTGCTATTTCCGAGATTGCCAGGTCAATGGTTTCACCCTGTTTCTCGAGGTGCATATGGGTGTCGTCGACTGACTTGACCCAGCCCCCACGTAATGTGCCGTCGTTCATGTAGACAATGGCGCTGTTTCCCGGTGCTTTGTCCTGCAATCGAGTGATCTCGACCTTGGGGCCACGAACGGATCGTTCGGGGTTCTTGCCGGGGTACTGCGCGCGTACGGGCGCGGCCAGGAAAATGGAAACGGCGATGACAACCAGAGCGGGGGTGACAGGCCTGGTAAACCGTCGCACATGCGACCTCCCGAGGGCTGAGAGAAATCAGGGGACGGCAGAGTGTAGATCGTTCAGTTGGACAATATCAAACGCGGTTTCATGCAAAAGCGCGCATGTTGACCATCTGCCGGCGTGCACCCCATGTGCCCGGCTTCGCTTCCAGGCGGCCGGGCAGGCCGGCGCCGCACTTCCGGCACGAACCATTCGCGGCGAGATTCCACTTCGTCATCACGTACCAGTCGCGACCGATCAATTTCTCGCCACATCCGTGGCAGTAGGTGCTGCTTCCCTCTTCGTCGTGAATGTTACCAACGTACACGTGATGAATCCCGGCGTTGCGTGCGATGGCCCGCGCGCGCTTGAGCGTTTCCGGGGGCGTCGGCGGCACATCGAGCATCCGGTAGTCGGGATGAAATGCGCTGAAATGGAGCGGCACATCGGGCCCGAGCTCCTTCATGATCCACTCCGACATGGCTTTGAGCTCGTCGTCGGAATCGTTCTTGCCGGGAATGAGAAGTGTGGTGATCTCGAACCACACACTGGTTTCACGCTTCAGATACGTCAATGTGTCGAGCACGGTCTGGAGATCACCTTTGCAGATCTTCCAGTAGAAGTCCTGCGTAAACGCTTTGAGATCCACGTTGGCCGCGTCCATGTATTGGTAGAATTCGCGCCGCGGTGCTTCACAGATCTCTCCCGCCGTCACGGCGATGGTAGCGATGCCTCGTTCATGACATGCTTTGGCAACGTCGATCGCGTACTCCATGAAGATGACGGGATCGTTGTACGTGAATGCGACCGCTCTACAGCCCGTTTCCGCGGCCGCCCGTGCAATGGCATCCGGCGACGCGTTCTCCGAAAGAGTTTCCACTTCGCGCGACTTGGAGATGTCCCAGTTCTGACAGAAATCGCATGCAAGGTTGCACCCCGCGGTACCGAACGACAGCACGGCCGAGCCGGGCAGAAAGTGATTGAGCGGTTTCTTTTCCACCGGATCGATGCAGAAACCGCTCGAGCGCCCGTAGGTGGTGAGCACGATGGCGTCGTTCTCCCGTGCGCGCACAAAGCACATGCCGCGCTGCCCTTCGCGCAGCTTGCAAAAGCGCGGGCACAGGTCGCACTGGATGCGGCCGTCGTCGACTGCGTGCCAGTATTTGGTTGCCACCGTGTAGTTGGAAGCCATGGTGTAATTCAATCTAGCACCGCGCGATGGGGCACGCTAGGCTGATGGGCATGGAACGTTTTCACACCATCGTGGCCGGACTGGGTGCCATGGGTAGCGCCACGCTCTGCCACCTGGCCCGACAAGGCCTGCCGGCCGCGGGGTTTGACCGCTTTGCGCCTCCTCACGCGCTGGGATCGTCGCATGGGGAATCGCGCATGATTCGTGAGGCGTACTACGAGAATCCCCGATACGTCCCTCTCGTGCGTCGCGCCTACGAGCTCTGGCATGAGCTCTCGGCGCTTGCCGGTGAGCCGCTCATTCACGAGACCGGCGGTGTTTACGCCGGCCCACCCGACGGCGAGCTGGTGTCCGGCATGCTGAGCGCGGCGCGAGAGCATGGAATCGGGATCACGACGCTGACGCGCGAGAGCGCGACCGATCAGTTTCCGTGGATTCACTTCGACGAGAGCTGGAGAATCATCCGCGAGCCGCGCGCAGGGTTCGTGTTTCCCGAAAAGTGTATTGCGGCTCACTTGAAGATAGCCGCCGGACACGGCGCCAAGATCCATCCGAACGAGCCGGTTACATCGTGGGAGACACGCAAGGACGGCGTGATCGTTTCAACGGCGCGCGGACAATACGAGGCGGAGCGTCTCATCCTCTGCACGGGCGCATGGATGATCGACACGCTCAATGGTCTCGGGATTGAGACGTTGGTGGAACGCCAGCCGCTGTTCTGGTTCGAACCAAATACGACCAGTCGGCCGTCTGCGGTGTGGGCGCTCGAGTTCGAGCACGGGAAACTGTTGTACGGTTTTCCCGCAACGGAAGCGGGCATCAAAGTAGCGATTCATTACGGTGGCGTTCAGCGCACCACGCCGGAAGCAATCGATCGAACGCTCCGCGACGAAGACGTGCAGTTATTGCGTCGCCACGCCAACCACCATATCCCGGATCTGCTGGGCGACCTTTCGCGCGCCGATGTCTGCATGTACACCAACACGCCGGATCTGCACTTTGTGTTCGACGCCCATCCGCAACACAATAATGTTCTGGTCGTGAGCGCGTGCTCGGGGCACGGTTTCAAGTTTTCGAGTGCCATCGGTGAGGCGGCGGCGCAGTGGTCGCGCGACGGTGCTCCGCAGGCGGACATGTCGCTGTTCACGTTGGCGCGCTTCAAGACCCCGTAAACGGAATCAAAATGAAAATTGGAACCCTGCTGCTCCTGATCCTTCTCATGTTTGTGGTGAATGTGCGCGCGGACGAAGCGAAACCGCGAGCCTACACGTATCGCATGGCGGGCGCCGACTCGCTGCACGCATACGTCTTTCCTCCTGCCTCACCGGCGAAAGCAGGTGCCGGCGCCATTCTCCTCTTTCACGGTGGCGGCTGGAACAGCGGTTCGGCCGAGTGGGTGTTCGCATCCGCCAAGCGCTTTGCAGAGTGGGGGCTGGTGGCAATTGCGATCGATTACCGTCTGGCCGGGAATGACGTGACACCGGTCGACGCGCTGGACGATGTGTGCGCGTCGTTCGAGTGGGCGCGAGCCAACGCGCAGAGCCTGGGTATAGCAGGAAAAGTGGCGGGCTACGGCGTATCCGCGGGCGGTCATTTGCTGGCGACCGCGGCCACGGTGGGATGCGGCCCCGACCGGCGCGGGCCGGATGCGATTCTGTTGTGGTCGCCCGCGCTCGAAGTCGCAAATGATGCGTGGTTCGTAAAGATGCTCAAAGGTGACCGTGACAAAGCGCTGCAAATGACGCCGGCCGATCATGTCACCCAATCCACGCCGCCGGTCACGATTGTGCAGGGCGCCAGCGACACACTCACGCCGGCTGCGGGGGCGCAACGTTTCTATGACGCGTTGAAAGCGGCCGGGGTGGATTGCGAGATCAATCTCTACCCGAACGTCGGGCACCTCTTGACGCGCAATCTCGCCAATCAGGAAGACGACTTCGATCCCGACCCCGACGCGCGCGCGAAGGCCATCGAGACGCAGCGGCGTTTTCTCGAGCGCCTCGGTTACATCAAGTAGCGGTTACTCGAAACGTCCACCGGTGTAGAGGCGCGTCTCGCCGCTCATCAGCATGCGCTTCGTCTCGGCGAAATCCGTGCGCAGCCAGCGGTTCAGCGCGAGGCGCGCAATCGTGATCGGCGCCTTGCCGCTCGTCAAGAGCGTGAGGATGCCGACCTTCTCCGGATAGTGATCAAAGATGACCGCTTCATCGGCGGGAATCTTGGCCTCTTCTTTCGCCAGCGCCACCGCACGCTCCCAGCCACCGGTGTCGTCAATCAGGTGATTGGCGACGGCCTGGCGGCCCGTCCACACGCGGCCCTCGGTGAGCGGTCGCAGTTGGTCCACGGGAATTTTGCGCGCGGCGGCAATGTCGCGCAGCCAGCGGTCGAACGACGCGTTGTGGTACGTCTCGACGCGTTTCCACTGCTCGGCGTCGAAGTCGGTGAACTCGGAAAAGAACAGCGCGTTCGCACCCCTGGTGACCGAGTCGAACGTGATTCCGCCCTTTTTCCACAACCCGGCCACGTTCAACTTGCCGTAGATCGAACCGATCGAGCCCGTGATCGTGAGCGAATCCGCCACGATCTTGGTGGCGCGGTATGCAATGGCGTAACCGCCCGACGCCGCGACGTCACCCATCGACACGATCACCGGTTTCTTTTTCGCGATGCGTCCCACTTCGCGCGCAATCAGCTCGCTGGCCAGGCTCTCGCCGCCGGGGCTGTCGACACGGAAGATGATGGCCTTGGCGGAAGCGTCTTCCTCCGCGCTGCGCAGGTCCGCGATCACGGTCTCGTGCCCCATCACGGTGCCGGTCAGACCACCCGTCCGGCTCTCGCGTCCGCCGATCTCGCCGTAGGCGTGCACAACCGCGAGGTGATGCTTGCCGTGAATGCCGGCTTCGGTCCGCGACACGTCATCGTAGGTATCTTCGTCGACGCTCGCGAAATCATCGCCGCCCAGGCGGTTTTCGAGCTCGTCCCAGTACAGAACGCCGTCGATGAGCCCCGCCGCCTTCGCTTCCGGTGCGGTGAAGAGCGCGTGCTGCATGCACGTCTCCAGCGAATCCACCGCAATGCCGCGATCGCGCGAGATGGCGCCGAGCTGGACGTCCCACATCTCGTCGATCATCCAGGTCGCCATTTCGCGGGCCGCCGGCGACATGGTGTCGCGCTGCAGCGTCTCGGCCGCCGTCTTGTAGTCCTTGATCTTGTGCAGATTCTCGTGCACGTCGAGCTTCTGCAAAGTTCCCTTCGCAAACATGTCCACTTCACCCATGCCGGTGAACGAGACATCCGAAATCTCGGGCATGAAAATGGAATCGCACGCCGACGCCAGATACAGCGCGTTGCGATCCAGACCGTCGGAGAACGCGAGCACTTCCTTGCCCGCTTTCTGCACCTTCACAATCGCGTCGCGCAGCTCGCCCGTCGATGCCATGCCCAGCGAGTTGCTGTCCGAGATCTTCATGATGACGCCGTCGATGCGCTTGTCAGCCGTGGCTTTCTCCAGATTGTCGAGAATGCGCGTCAGTGTTTCTTCCCGGCCGAAGATGGAGTTGGAGATCGACTCCGGCGCATCATAGGGCGGAATCTCGCCGTAGATATCGACCACCAGATACGAGCCTTTTTCGATGTGCACGCCCGCGTCGCTGGTGAGCAGCGTGCTCAACACGGTGAGTCCGAAGAACACGGTGAACATCAAAAGGATCTGCGCAACCAGCACCGCAAGCACGGTTTTGATGAAATTCATGGGTTCCTTTCGCAGCGCGCGAGCGCCGTCAATCGAAGTCGGCGTCGCTGCTCGGACGTACCGGTGTGCCCTGAATGACCCAGAGCGTGATGAAGAGCGAGGCGATCACGGGACCGATGATGAATCCCACCAGCCCGAAAGCCATCAGTCCACCCAGCGTCGAGAGTAATACGAGCAACTCGTGCATCTGGGTTCCCTTGCCGACCAGGCGCGGGCGAAGAAAATTGTCGATCAGCCCCACCGCCAGAATGAAATAGAGCGCGAAAATGATGAAGGTGGTGAAGCGGCCCAGAAGGAGCAGGTAACCCGCCGCCGGCACCCACACCAGCGCGGTTCCAATGCCCGGAATCATGGCCAGCACCACCATGATCGCCCCCCAGAACGCCGCGCCCGGAACCCCCGCCACCGCAAACCCGGCCCCTCCCATCAGGCCCTGCACAAAACCGATTACCACCGTGCTCTTGATGGTCGCAATGGAAACCGCGGTGAAGCGCTGGATCAGCTGTTCGCGCTCGGTCTTGGAGAGCGGCAGATACTCGGTGACCGTCTTCAAGAGATGCGGCCCGTCCATCAGAAAGAAATACATCGCGTAGAACATGAGCACCGTGTGCACGACGACGTTGAGCGTGCTCTTGGTGAAGTCCTTGAGCCGTGCCACCACGAAGCTCGCCACCGCGGATGTCAGCTCCGTCGTCTTGGCGAGAATCTGATCGCGGTGCGGAAGCACACGGTCGATGTACGGAACTTTCTGCAGCTGCTCGGTGAGATCCCCCTGCTTCACGTGCTGCTGGATGAAGGTGGTGGCGTCGGTGCTGATCTGCACTCCCTGCGCGATCAACACGCCCAGAAACACGATGGACGGGATGATCACGAGCAGGGCGATGGCGATCATGTAGATACCCGCCGCCACCCGCATCCGCCCGTGACACCACGAAAGGACGAGGCGATACCCCGGGTACACCATGACGGTGAAGATTGCGGCCAGCATCATGGTGACGAGAAAACTCCGCATTACCACCAGGAATGCGACCGTAATAATACCTACGAGGATGGCGAGAAAGGTCCGGTGGTAGGCAGAAGACATGCTCATAAGCGGCCCGCAACTGTTCGGAGCCATTGTTTCATGCGGAGAACTCCTTAAAAAGAAGAATTTTGCAGCGGCGAAGATCGCTCACATCTTTGATTTGTACGCTCCCGACGTCACGGGGTCAATGTGTCCCCCATGGAGGTTCCAATGAAGCGTCTTTTCGTTGTGGCGGTTCTCGCATGCACCGCTCTGGCTGTGTTCGCACCGCATGCGCATGCGTTCGGCATCATGGGTTCGTGGTGGAATATAAAGGATACCGACAGTGACGGCTGGGGCGGCGGTATCCGCCAGGAAATCCCGCTGATCCCGGGCAAGCATGATGCAGAAGAAGGGCTTGTGCATCTGTCGCTGGATACGCGTGCCAGCTTCCTCAATTTCAAGGATTCAGACCTGAACATGTTTCCGCTCGAAGTGGGAGCACTGCTGGGTCTCGGAGTGCTCTACGGCGAGCTCGGCGCCGGCTACTACATCATGGACTCCGACATTGACATCGACAACAACTGGGGATGGTACGTGCTGGCCGGGGTGCTGGTCGGCCGTGGCACCAAGGGGCTGTTCGGTGAAGTGAAGTGGACCAGCCTCAGCGCCGACATTCACAACGTGGATGTCGATCTTGGCGACGTTCCCAACACGCTCGACGCCGATGGCGTAGGCATTAACGTCGGCGTCAGCTTCGGCATCTGACCTGTCCATGCGGGCGGCAGCGACGCAGAAGTCGCTGCCGCCTCCCGTCGAGCTTCGAAACATCTTGGCAAGAACGGGTGTACTGCGCCAATCTGGCCTCATTCCAGGAGGCCAGGATGAAACGCATTTTACTCGCAGCTCTGATCGCGCTCGCGTCGCTTAGCGCGTTCTCGAGCGGCGCGCACGCGAATCAGGGAATTTTTGCCACGTGGTGGAAGCTCGACGAGAGCAATGACGACGGTTTCGGATTCGGGTTTCGCTCCAAAATCCAGGTCGTGCCGCTCTTTTCGTTCGACACGCGTGTGAGCTGGGTCAAATTCGGCGACAGCGACATGAGCGTCTACCCCATCGAAGCGACGGGCATGCTCAAGCTGGGGATGGTTTACGCGGGCGCCGGCGTGGGCTACTATTTTTTCGACTCGAACGATGTCGAGGTCGACAACAACTTCGGATGGTACGCGGTGGGTGGCATCGACCTCAGTCTCGGTTCCTTCGGAGTTTTCGGAGAAGCAAAGTGGACGAGCCTGTCGACGGATCTCAGTAATGTGAACGTACCCACGAGCCTCGACGCCGACGGGATCGGGTTCAACGTCGGTGTGATGTTCGGCCTACCGAAGATGTAGTCTCGGCGCACGTGGCCTCTTCTTCCGCGGTTCGCCTCTTCTTTCACGGCGGCATCTACACGCTGTCGCGGCTTGCCAATGTGGCACTCGGCGTCGTGCTGTTGCCGCTCTACGCGCGACACCTGGGCACGGACGGTTTCGGCACCATCAGCCTGATGGCGACGGTGGGCGGCTTCCTGGGTCTCGTCATCATACAGGGCCTGCCGGGCGCGTGGTTTCGCCTGCGCTTCGACGAGGCGGACGAGGCAGGCATCCGCAAGTTCGAAACCACCATCGTGTGGTATCTCATCGCAAGCGGGCTCGGCATCGTCGGGTTGGTCACGCTCCTGGGTACACCGCTCTCGCGTTGGGTGACACCGGGCATTCCATACCTTCCACTCGGATTGTTGACGGCGAGCGCCGCGTTCGCGAACGTATTTCCCGCGCTCTACGAGCGCAAGCTGCAGGTCGAGGAGCGACCGGTTGCGTTCGGCATTTTCAACCTGGGCCGCACGCTGCTGCAGGCCGCGCTCGTCGTCGTGTTCGTCGTGGCACTGGATCGCGGCGCGCGCGGCGCCATCGAAGCCACCACCCTGGCCGCGGGCATCAACATGATCGTGTCGCTGATCATGATTCATCCCGGCTCGTGGCGCCTGGTGTCGAAGCCGCGTCTGGCGCGAAGCCTCGGCTACGGAATTCCGCTGGTGCCGCACTCGCTGGCCGGGCTCATCAACGATCTCATCGATCGCATCCTGGTGAATTCCATGCTCGGCCTGTCGGCCGTCGGCGTGTATTCGATGGGCTATCGCATTGCGTCACTGGGGCAGGTGGTGGCGACATCGCTCAACCAGGCCTTCGGTCCGATTTTCGTCCGCATCCTGAATGATGCCGACGCTGCGCGACGGGACGGCGATGCGCGCAAGGCCGACGCCGAGCTGCGACGTGCCGGCCGGCTGGGACTGCTCACCGTCGCGGGAGCGGGTTGTCTCGTCGTGGCCTTGACGGCGGTGGCGCGCGAAGTGCTCATGGTGCTCGCCACACCGGCTTTTCAGGATTCGTGGAAAGTGGTGGGTGTGGTGGGCGGCGGCGTGATTGCGTGGGCGTGCTACTTTCCCTTCTCGCAGGCGATCCTCTACAATCCCGCGCGCGTGCGCTGGCTCATGGCCACCACCGGATTGGCGGCGCTCGTCAACATTGGCGCCAATCTCGTGCTGCTTCCGAAACTCGGGATCATGGGCGCCGCGTGGGCGACCCTGGTTTCCGACGTGGTGCTTGCGATCGTGGCGTACCTGTTTGCGCGCAAGAGCACGTTCGTTCCGTATGAGCGCGGTCGCTGGCTGGGCGCTCTGGCGAGTCTCGGCGCCGGACTGGCGGGGTTGTGGGTGCTCGATTCCATGGTCGACACAATCGCGTTGCGGCTGGCCGCCAAAATGATATGGGCAGCGCTTACCGCGCTCCTGGCCCTGCGCATATCGAAGGTAAGCTGGGGCGCTGTACAGCAGCTCGCCTCGCGCAAAGGGTCGCGTTCATGACCTGGATGGATTGGTTGAAACGATGCACACGGCGCGTGCGCGCCGGTATTTCACGAATCGAATCGATGACCTGCTCGAGAAGCGAGAGTCGTCAGACGACCCTCCCCGCGTAGATATCCATCACCTTCTGCAGGAACTTGATGGCATCCGCGCGCGGGCGCTGGAATGAATTGCGTCCGATGATGGAGCCGTTGCCGCCGCCGTCGCGGATGGCGCGCGCTTCGTCGAA